>JAFGLK010000017.1 GCA_016928125.1 Anaerolineae bacterium | reverse complement strand
GCGAGCACATAGAACGTCCCATCGGCGCTCAACAGCGGCAACAAGGGCTTGATGTGGACACGGCGCGCCACCACCACCAACGGCTCGAACGTCATCGGCACGCGGTAGACGCGCAGCAGCTCCGGCGCGACAAAGAGGGCCAGTCCATCCCTCTGGCGCCACCAAAAGTCGCTCTGGTCGACAAGCTGGGCGGCAGGCCGCAATAGCGCCTGCGCCTCCGGGCCCCGCATGCCGGAAGCGATCAGACGATCCTCCGCCTCGGCGAGCAGATTGCGCAGGCGAATGGGGTCCTGGCGCGTCTCTGGGCCGCCCCGATGGGTGGGCAGGTAGAGCGACACGACCGGCCCTGAAGCGTCGAGCAAGTCCAATAACTCATGGACAGGCACAAAAGCCATCAACTCACCTCCTTACGGCATCTCCAGATCATCATGGGGCTCTTGCCAGGGCTTGCGCAGCCTGTCGCGCATCTCACGCACCTGGCGCTCCACCGCATCGAGCGCGGCATCCAGCGCGGTCTCTGCGGAATCGCCCTTCTGCACGGCCACGACGTTGTCGGGCCTGATGTAGGCCACGATGCGCGCCTCGTAGATATAGGCGCTCTCGCGCTGCGCGGGGCGCTCAACCGCCACCGCGGCGCCGATCATGTCGTCCTGTCCTTCGGCCAGGGCCAGCAGGCGCTCCCTGGCCTTTTCCTTGAGCTCATCGGCCACATAAGCCTCCTCGCCTGTGTAGAACTCCCAATCGAATCGATCCATATCCATGGTCACATCTCGTCTCCTCGTTGCTCCTGTGTTGACATGAGGCCAGCCCCGGCGCTCTGGCGCAGGCACAAGGTGTCTGGCCGAACACAGGGCTGGCCTCAGCGATGCTCCGCCCGCGACGCGCACGACGCAGCGCCGCGCCTCGGGCTATGCTAGCTCCCGCCCGATGCGGTCAGCGGCTTGATCCAGCGCGGTGGCAAGGTCGTCAAGCCCCTTGTCAACGCCCTGGCGCAACCCAACCCAGGCCTCCTCACCGGCTTCCGCCAGGCTCTGAAGCCGCTCTTGGAGATCACGACGCTGGGCCCGCAGCGTTTCAATGGTCTCAAGATATTCAACTTTGGCCTCGGCCTTGGCGCTTTCCGCCTTGGCCTGCAGTACGTTGATACGCGCCTCCAGTTCCTCCAAACGGGCCTCTACCTGCTTATGATAGGTCTCTTTTTCACTCATGTCTTTCCTCCATCGTACGTTCTAATACAGTATTTCACGCACCGAACCTCTGCAGGCGTCCGGCGTGCCCCATCGCCAGGGGCATCAGGCTGACCGTAGGCAAACGCGGTCCCAGGGCGCCCTGCACACAGGCTGTTTCGCCAAAGCGCTGCACCGCATCGACCCGGCAGACCCGCGACCAGAACACCACCGGCACGGGGTGCCAGCTATGGTTGCGCATGCTCGCGGGGGTCGAGTGATCGCCGGTGACAATCAGGACGTCGGGCCCCAGATCAAGCAGGCGCGGCAACTGCCGATCCACCGCCTCGATGGCGCGGACCTTGCGCTGAAAATCTCCGTCCTCGCCGGCCGCGTCGGTGGCCTTGACGTGGATAAAGAAAAAGTCATATCCAGCCCATGCCTGTTCGAGAACATCGATCTGCTTGCCGATCTCCTCGTCCGACTTATGCTTGCTCATGCCGAGAAGGCTGGCCAGCCCCAGATACATGGGATAGCTGGCGATGGCGAGCGCTCTGAGTCCGTAGACCTCTTCGAACAGGGGCCAATCGGGTCGGCGCGCGCAGCCGCGCAAAACCACCATGTTGGCAGGAGAGCGATCCTTGAGAAGACGCCGCGCCTGATCGACGAACTCGGCGATGAGTCCGGCCGTCTTCTCGGCGTCCGGCGTCAAGGCCTGGGGCGCAAGGGGCGCAAGGCCCACCTGTCCTGGGTCGGTGTCGCTCACTTCGGGCGACAGGCCGGCCCCGCGCAGCACGACGAGCAGCCGGTATTCCTTTTCGTTCTGCACATGGAGCTCGGCACCCGATAGCTCGATTCCGCCCAACAGCTCGCACAACTGGCTGCCCTTCTCCGAGCTCAGACGGCCGGCGCGTCGATCGATCACGCGCCCGGCCTCGTCGAGGGTGCAAAAGTTGCCTCTCAGGGCGATATCCTGGGGCTGCAGATCAAAGCCGATCCCCAGGGCCGAAAGGACCCCGCGCCCCACCTGATACGTCAGGGGATCATACCCAAAGAGGGCCAGATGGGCCGGCCCGCTTCCGGGCGTGATCCCCGGGCCCACCGGCTCGTGAAGCCCACAGCTTGCACGCGCCGCCAGCTGATCCAGATTCGGGGTGTTGGCCGCCTCCAGCGCCGTGCCGCCAAACGCTTGGCTTTCCACATCGCCCAGCCCATCCATCACCAGCAAGACGATCTTGCTATCGGCGGGCTGGGCGAGGCTCTTGACCAATTCCAGATCCACTTTTGGTCCTTTCTTGTCTTGGATACACGCCAAGACACGGGATGATCGACGAATCGTCCGCTCACGGCACGCGCCTCGCGCGTCAACTCGGGCCGCTGGAACCCCACTGGACCTGCCGTGGGAGGCCCCGTGGGGTTCTGCCTGATCGCAGCCTAGTGGGTCTGCATGCGCCCAGTGGAGCCCATGCCCAGGCCGTGTGAGAGGCCGGCTCGGGCCATCATTCTCAGACGCAGGGACCAAGAGTCCTCGTCTTCTGCGACCTCCAGGTCATTGATCACCTGCACGACGCCCTCCTGCTCAGCGGCCAGCTTGCCAGCGGCGTCCTTGATCCCCTGGCTATCCACCTGTCCGCTGAGGGTGACGATCCCCTGGCGGGCCACCACATCGATGCTGGCGAGGTCGGTGCGCGGATCCGACCGCAAAGCCGCCATCACGCGCGCCTGAATGGTCTCGGCCGTCTCTAGATGGTCGTCCACATGCAGAACGCCCTCGATCGGCCAAACGGTCCCCACGATGCGCCGCTTGATGCGCACGTTGGGCACGATGCCGGCAAGGCGCAGGATGCCGCCATCCAGCTCGATCTCGATGCTATCGGGGTCGACGGGGATGCGCGAGAGCTTGTCTTTGACCTCAGCCAGGATATCGACTGGGCTTCTGGGCGTGTAGTGATAGAGCTCGTCAACCTGTGCCTCGCTCAGATCCACAGTGATCCGCTCATCCGTCACACTGCGGACATACCGCACCGGAATGACCACATCATCCCTGAGTAGGCCTCGATCCACCACCAGCAGCTTCATCTCGCCCGTCTCGCGATCGATGAGCACATGATCGACCGAGCCGATCCCACCATCTACGCCCACCACATCGAGGCCCCGCTCGATCACGGTCTCGGTGGGCGAGATGCCCTCGTGCACGCGGTGGACGATCATGGGCGCCACCGGCACGGGGCGGATGATGCCGCCGGGCACCACACGGTGAAGCATCCACTCTGGCTTGAAACGGTCCTCCTTCCAGCCTTCTGGCGGCGCCACGTATTCGCGCTCGCGATACTCGGGAAGCTCACTCAGCTTGTCCTTGGGCAGGCTGAGCTGGACGATCTCTTCGGACGCCTCCTCAACCGACTCGACGGGAACGACCGTTGCCTTGGTGAAAAGCAGGCCCTTCCTCACGACCAGATCGGTCACTCGATGGGTATGGGGATCGATGACCAGTTTGGACACCCTGCCGCATTGCTCATCCTCGCAAACGACGTCTGCTCCGATGTGAAAATCGATCTGTCTTGCCATGACTCTCCTCTCGTCTCCGGCCGCCTGCCGCTCAGGCGATATCCTCACCCGCCCAGAGGCGCGCCGCTCGTGTTTCCTGTACGCTCACCTCCGGCCTGAGGGTCTCGCGCCGCCCGAACGCCCGCCAGGAAACGTGCGGGTTCTCAGCTGTTGCGGCACGCCTCAATGCCGGTGTTTCACTACCCTTATTCTACCAGCAGGGCGAGCGAGCTACCTCTGGATCTCGTTGGGACAAGAGGCAGGCTGGGTACGGGGAACGTTTGGGTTGGGTTGGGAAGACCAGCGGACGCCCAGGCTCCGAGGCGCAGCGGAAGGCCTCACCCCTCGGTGCCCAGCGCTTTGCAGGGGCCTACCCACAGGTCTCATGGGGGCAGGCAACACAAGCCTGTCCCCCATGTAGCCATCTGCCCGAACGCCAAGAGCGGTCAGCCTGCGAGCCGAGTCAAGACCACCTTGAGTCCACATGCCTTACCGTGAGAGCGTGTGCGGGTCTCGGCCCGGTTCGAGTCTAGAGCACTCCGAACACGCGATAGACCTCGTCGATGGGCATGCCCGCCGCGAGCTGTTCTCGCTCCTTGTTCTCGATCTCGAAGGTCTTCTCGACGCGCAGGAGCACCTCGTCGACCAGCGCCTTGGGGATGAGCTGCACCCCATCGTTATCCCCAAAGATAAAGTCGCCCGGCATGACCTTGACATAGTGGGTCAGATGGCCGGGCAGGAAGATCGGCTGATCCACCTCGGTGATCATCCAGCCGCCAAAGGCGTTGGGGCGGGTGCCAAAGCTGAACATGGGAAAGTCGGGCATCTTGAGCACGTACTGGGTGTCGCGGCAGTTGCCCGCGAGCAACATCCCGCGGCAACCGTGGGCGTGGGCCAGCTGGCAACTCATCTCGCCAAAGTGGGCTGGCTGCATGTCGCCTCCACAATCAAAGCACAGCACCACGCCCGGCTCGGCCGCGGCCACGGCGCGCATCATGCGCTTCTGCGGATGCCCGCCCTCAGCCTCCCAACGCGCCTCCATGGCCTCGCGCGCCCCGGGCAGATTGCGCACGTCCACCTGAGAGTGGAGCTTGATCGGCAGGGCGCGCCCCACCAGCTGCATGCCCTGTCGCAGAGCTCTGAAGCGGGCCGAGAACACCGTGTCAAAGACGCCGAGGCTGGCCAGGGCGTCCGAGACGCAGCCCCCATAGCCCGCCCGACGGTAGCGCTCGAT
>JAFGLK010000141.1 GCA_016928125.1 Anaerolineae bacterium | reverse complement strand
GCCAAAGTAGTCCAACAGGGCGCGTTGGCGCATCGAGCCGATATGAGGGACCAGATTGAAGCCGACCCAGTAGCGCAGATCTTCCATCGCGCCCATCTCGAGACGATGCCTCGCGGCGGACCGCTGGCAGCGGTGCGCTGGCAGCATCTCCGCCGCTGGCGAGGCCGCCGCTAGCACAGGCCTGCGGGTAGATGCACGACCATTCTGCCCGTTTCCAAGTCGATTTGCAAGATCACATCCTTAAGGGCAGGAATCAAGAGCTCGCCGGTCTGGCCGCGCACCACATACACGTCGTTCGCGCCCGTGGCCAGGATCTCGGCCACGCGCCCAAGCTCCTCGCCCACGTCCGTCACGACCGAGAGCCCCTCGATCTGGAAGTAGTAGTAAGAGCCGTCCTCAAGAGGGAGCGCATCGTCCAGGTGAACGTAGACATAGACACCGCGCCAGCGCTCAGCGGCTTCACGAGTGTTCAGGCCCGCCAGAGTAAGCAGGGCGTGATCCTTGAAGAGCCGCGCCCTTTGCACCGCAAAACGCTCGAACGACTCGCCCAGATAGACCACATCGAGCTCAAGAAAGCGCCCCGGATCCTCGGACTCGATCGACACTCTGAGTTCGCCGTGGATGCCTCGCGGCCCTGCAATGCGACCGATAGCCAGATGGGTGATGTCGCTCGTCATGATGCGGTCGTTCCCACGTTGAACCTACCCCCAACAAGGGCGAGGCGGCACCGGATGGGTGCCGCCATGTAGCCAATCTCCCCTACGGCGAGCCGTCAGGCGATTTCGAGAATCACGCGATGCACGCCTCGGGTAGCGCCTGCCACCCGCAGAACAGTCCGCATCGCGTTGGCCACTCGACCGCGCCGCCCGATCACCCAGCCCTTGTCTTCTGGATCCACAATCAGCCGAAACACGGTGCCGTTGCTGCCGCGAAACTGTCTCACGCTGACGGCCTCAGGATTGTCCACCAATCCCTTGGCCATGAACTCAACCAAGTCTTTCATCTGCAGCTCCCCAAACTACTCGGCGTCGGCTGGCTGAGCCTGCTCCTCGGCCGCCTCGACAGCCTCGGTTTGAGGCTGCTCCTCAGCGGGAGCCTCCGCCGACACGCCAGCGGAGGTCGCCGAGATACCCAAGCTCTTGAGCATGCGTGCCACCGCCTCACTCGGCTGGGCTCCCTGAGCCAACCAGTACTGAGCCCGCTCGCCATCGATGACGATGGTTGGAGGCTCGGTGCGCGGATCATAGTGCCCGATGGTCTCGATAAAGCGCCCATCGCGGGCCTTGCGCTGGTCGGCGACGACCACGCGATAGCTGGGTTGCTTCTTGGCGCCAACGCGGCGAAGTCGAATTCTTACCATCCTGATCTACCTTTGCTCCTTGTGTTTCTCACACTACCCATTATACACCATGCGGCGAGCCCGCGCTAACCTAACCACGGGACACGTTGGCGACGCCCGCGCCCGCCTTGCATCTGCTTCATCATCTGCTGCATCTGCGCAAATTGGCGCAGTAACTGATTGACCTGCTGCACACTGGTGCCGCTGCCGCGGGCGATGCGGCGTTTGCGGCTCGCATTGATGATCTTGGGCATTCGGCGCTCCTGAACGGTCATCGAGTTGATGATCGCCTCCGCCACAACCAGCCCTTTCTCGGAGACCTCGGGCGGGAGCTCCTTCACGGCCTGTCCCAAGCCGGGTATCATCCCGAGTAGATCCGTGAGGGGGCCCATCTTGCGGATGGTTCGGAGCTGGTCGATGAAATCCTCGAACGTGAAGGTCGCCGTGCGAAGTTTCTTCTCCATGTCCCGAGCCTGCTCTTCGGTGATGGCCGATTCGGCACGCTCGATCAGGGTAAGCACATCGCCCATACCCAAGATGCGCGAGGCCAGACGGTCGGGGTAGAAAGCCTCGAGGTCGGAGGTCTTTTCGCCCACGCCCATAAACTTGATCGGCACGCCCGTCACGGCGCGCACGGAGATCGCTGCGCCGCCGCGGGCGTCGCCATCCACCTTGGTGAGGATCAGGCCGGTGAGCCCTACCTGCTGGTGAAACGCTTCGGCCACGGCTACGGCCTCTTGGCCGGTCATCGCATCGACGATCAGCAGCACCTCTCGCGGTCGGGTGGTCTGCCGAATCTGCGCAAGCTCTTGCATCATCGGCTCGTCGATCTGCAAGCGCCCGGCCGTGTCAAGCACTAGCACGGTGTAGCCCTCGCGCTGGGCCCGCTTGAGCGCATTGGCGCAGATTTGCGGAGGTGCGACCCGGTCGCCCTCGCTGTGCACCGTCACGTCGATCTGGCGGCCCAAGGTCTCCAACTGCTGGATAGCCGCCGGCCGATAGGTGTCCGCCGCCACAAGCAGGGGCCTCTGCCCGCTCTTGCGCAGATGCACAGCCAGTTTGGCCGCCATGGTGGTCTTGCCCGAGCCCTGCAAACCCACAAGCATGATCGCCACGGGCGGCGTGCCACTCAGATCCAGCCTCACCGGCTCGCCGAGGGTCTCGGTTAGCTCCTCGTTGACGATCTTGATCACCGTCTGGGCCGGCGTGAGCGACCTGGTCAGCTCAGCGCCCGAGGCGCGCTCGCCAATGCGCGCGGTCAGATCCTTGACGACGCGGTAGTTGACATCGGCCTCGAGCAGGGCGAGCCGAACCTCACGCAGGGTCTGCTGGATGTCGCTCTCAGAGAGTCGCCCCCTACGCGAGAGATCCTCAAAGGTCTTTTGAATCTTTTCTGACAGAGATTCGAACACGATACGCTTCCTCGCATCATCACCATAGCCGCACTATTCTAGTGGGAATGGCATTTGGCGTCAAAAAAGAGAGGGCACAGCAAAAGGGTCAGCATGTGCGCAGCCCTCTCTTCGTCTCTGGGCGGAGGGATCGTCGCCGTCACGCGCCGCTTGATGCGCGGTCGGGACCAGCGCCTCAGGGCCAGGCGGGCCTCAGAAGGAGTTCCGGTCCTCGGGGGCCAACACCTGGCTCAATTGCGAGACACCGGTATGAACAATCACCTCATGTAGGGCGCGGATGTCGTCGAGCGGATCACGCACGACCATCAAGGCGATTTTCCAGATCACCTCGCTATCCTTGGTCAGCACTGTGGGACGCCACTGGGCCGGAATGTTGAGCGTGCAGGCCAGCGTCTCGGCCTCGCCAGCCTCAAAGTGCATGGGACCACTCAGGCGGGTCTCTTCTTCCAGCCACACATAGGTGGTTCCCTTGCCGCCCGGGCGTCGCTCCCCTCGGAACTGACTGGT
>JAFGLK010000140.1 GCA_016928125.1 Anaerolineae bacterium | reverse complement strand
GCAGCGGCCGGCAACCAGTAGTTGCTCCACGTTCTGCGGAATCAGGGCGCGATAGGGAATCTCATAGATCGGCGCCGTGGTCAGACCTCGCTCCAGGCCGGTGGCGGTGCCGCCGCCGTCGCCCGTCTCAGGATGGAGATCGACGGGGAAGCTGCCCAGGGCAATGACATCCTCAAAGTGACGGCCGCTATGCAGATCGTCCATGGCCAGCACATAGTCGCCGATGATGCGCCGCGTCTCCCGCACCCCCACCTGCACAGCTACCTCGAGCAGCGTCGCCCGCTCAAAGCCTGGCAGTGATTCGTGGAAGAAGCGCATCAGCTCGGCCACCTGGCGTCGCCCAATGATCTCGGCCTGGGTCAGATCCTCGCCGTCGGTGCCATCCAGGCGCTGCATGCGGCTGGTATTGACCCGCCACACCCCCGGCTGGGTCGAGCGATAGAGCCCCACCTTGTCGCGCGCGATGCGAAAGGCGCCGGCGGCCTTGGCCCGCTCGACGATCGAGTGAAAGAGCCGTCCCTCCTCCTCGGGATGGGCGGCGGCATAGGCTGCCACGACGGCGTCGTCTACGTTGCCCACGCGAAAGAACATCGTCATGGGCTGGGTGAGGCCATCTTCGGGGCGGCCCTTGAGCGTGGGCGCGCCCGCCAGATGGGCCACGTCGGCGTCGGCCGAGCAGTCGATCGTGATCCGCGCGGCGATGGCCTGCAGGCCCGACTTGTTGTGCACCACGGCGCCGCGAATCCAGCTCCCCTCCATGAGCGGGGCGATGAAGCGGGTATGCAGCCAGAGCGTCACACCGCTCTCGAGGGCCAGCTCGGCGGCCGCCAGCTTGAGCGTCTCGCCGTCAAAGGGGGTGACGTGATCGTGGCCCCACACGTAGAACCCCGACTCGGGGCTGCCGCCGCGCACCTTGGCGGGGTGGATCGCGCCGCCCAGCGCCTCCATACGGCGCACCAGTTCGTCGAACACGCCGCCGGTGATCTGATGCTGGCCGTCGGCGCTGAAGCTGGTCATGAACGGGCCTACCCCCGCCGCGGTGGCCGCGCCCCCCAGAAAGCCGTACTGCTCGACCAGGGCCGTGCGGGCGCCTCCGCGCGCCGCCGCCACGGCCGCGCCGATCCCCGCCGGCCCCCCGCCGATCACCAGCACGTCCACCTGCTCGACGATGGGTATCTCGCGCCGAAACGATACCGTTCTCCGCGCCCAGGACTCTTGTGTGGCCATCAGCCCCCCTTTCGAGACAAGTCCGTACAGCCAGCTGGATTACGCCCCCAACCTTGGCGAGAGTCTGGCTATGTTGACGCTCATTCCGAGGACAGTATACTTGGTCGCGATCTCACACGCGAGGCAGCTATCTCATCTGGGGGGAGAGGGCTTGAACTTGGATCCAGGCACGACAGACGCGCAGTCTGTGCGGAATAGCGACGGACAAACATGGTCACCTTTCGTGCGGCAGGAAGCACTACCTTTGTTCTTGCTTTTGCTCCTCTTGCTCGCTGTTTTCTCCGCTTCGCTTTTCTTTCCGCCCTCGGATTATGACGATATGGAATTGCTTCTCGTCGTAGAGCAGCAAGAGTCTCCCCTATCCGGCTTTTATGACGGCTGGGCGCTTGCCCATAATCGCTGGCGCCCACTGCACATTAGTACGCTTTGGCCTCTCTATCGCCTCTTCGGGGTATGGGCTTTTCCCCAACAGGCGATCAATCTCATCCTGCACTATATCAATGCCTGTCTGCTCTATCGCTTTATCTACAAGCTGGATGTAGGGCGGAAAGTGTCTTGGGGCGCAACGGCCATCTTCCTCATCAGCCTCTATACCGTCTCCCCGGCAGTATGGGTGTCGAACCGCCCCACCCTGGTGCTGGGCCTGTGTGCCCTGGGTTGCCTCAACACGCTGTGGCACCCCCGACTCGGCTGGCCTCAGGCGCTCAGACTGGGCGCGCTCAGCATCCTGGCCCTGATCAGCAAGGAGAGCGGCCTGATGCTTCCCCTCTACGCCTTGATCGTCACCCTGGTCGAAAACCGTCGAGGTCGCTTTCAGACCGCCCTGATCCTGGTTGTGCTCATCATCCTCTATGTTCTCTTTCGGATCAAGTACTTCCCCTCGGTTCAGATCGGCCCTCAGGAGAGCGGCTATCTCCTGGGCACCTACTACTATGAGGAATACGCCCATTTCAGCCCTCTGTATCGGCTCGGTGCGGCCGCGGAAAACGTGCTCAAGGGGGGACTGGCCCCCTTTCTCCCCATCTTTAACCGCAATGGCGGATTCTATGCTCCTGTGGAGCTATTGCTTTTCGCGCCGAGCTGGGTTCCGACGGCCTGGCTAAGCGTTGAAGCCCTGAGAGCGCCGAGAAAGCTGAGCCGGGCGCAATGGCATGCTCTGCTCCTCATCATGCTCAGCGCGATGGTCCACTTTGGCCTCTTCCGCCACCGCAACCTGTACGTCTCCCAGATGGCAGTGGCCATCCTGCTGGCCTCGGCGACGATGCGCTGGGCCCAAGGGACCGGGATGTCAGAGCCAGCTCACAGGGCCGCCCTTCCCCGCGCCCAGGCCTTGGCGGCCATCCTGCTATTGAGCAGTGCCCTCTGGGTACGCCGCGAAGTCGACTTTCAGGCAACCAGACGCGCTCGTCTGATGGCCAGGTTTAGGGACCCAGCCGCCATCCAGAGCCCCTTGCCGAAAGCGATTGCCGAGCGCTATCTGCCTGAGAATGAGCTGGTTGCGCCAGGCCTGATCAGGAATCGACTACCGCAATGAAAGCCTCCCGCTTTCGGAAAGCCTCCCGCCTCCGGAAAGCCTCCCGCTTCCGGAAAGCCTCCCGCTTGCTGATCGAGGCGCCCGCTGCCGACTTGCGCGCTCCCTTCTGCCCCCTCCGGCAAGAGGGCCGGCTGTAGACGCGATCAGCTATCGGCGCCGTGCCCGAGACATCCCTGCTCTGGGCTCCCCGTGGCGGCGCGAGCCGTGCGTCACTGACAAGGGATGAGTCCGCCAGGCGTCTGCCCTTCCCCCAGCCTGAGCTGGCCGATGCACAACGCGTCGCCGCTTGCGTCGAGGGCGCCTGCCGAGAGGACAGCCTGCCTCTTCAGGTCGGGCCAGTGGTACAGGCCGACGCGCAGGTTGTACGTGCCTGGGGCGAGGTCTGCGGGCAGCGCCAGGCTGTGCACGCTCACCAGCCGCAGGTCGGGCACCCACAGACCTGTGGGCAGGGGCGGCGGGCCATCGTGCTGGGTCGCCAGTTCACCCTCAGCAGACAGCAGGTGTACAAAGACGGTATAGTCGCGCAACACCTCGCCAAGTGCCTCCCAGTGGAGAGAGACGCTCAAGCCCTCGTCGGAGGCGGCCTCCAGGTCGTAGCCGGTGAGGCGGATGCCGTCGGCAAAGGTCGCCGTCAGGGGGTAACTCGGCTCCGGGGCTGTCGGCGGGCTGTCGCCG
>JAFGLK010000139.1 GCA_016928125.1 Anaerolineae bacterium | reverse complement strand
CCTGGGACGAGGCCAAGCAGGCTCACTACTTGGATGCGGTATACACCCTGTTCTTCGCAGAGAGCGCGATTGAGGGGATCACCTGGTGGTGCCCCGTCGATGGCAGGTTGGCGCTGGTACCAGGGGGCGGCCTGTTGCGCAGCGATCTATCTCCCAAACCAGCCTATCAAGCGCTGCAAGACTGGATGCAGCGGCACCGCTCTAGGGGGCAGGCGCTCACAGATGGCGAAGGCACCGTGATCCTGGAGGGCTTTGCGGGTGAGTACCACATCACGGTGGGAAACGGAGATGTAGGCAAGTCGATCATCGAGCGGATCGAGGTGCCCATGGTGCGCGATGCCACTGTGGTCCTGAGACGGTGAGCGGTGCGCGGGGTGCGCAAGAGGCCCTCTTGCCAGTCGGTAGTGGGTGCGAGGGCCGCACTCATGTACGAGAGCAGCCTCGCGAGCAATGTGGATGTCCGACCCAGCGGAGCTTGCTCTTGGTTGGACGCCATGCTATAATGCCGCGGATCGCGCACCAGAGGCCGTCTCTCAGTTGGGCGCACGGATGAGCGACAGGGATCAGTGGATGCAGCCAGCTGACCAGCGAACGCCACAAAGGGTCGCAGCGTTGCTCGAGCGAGGCCTGGCAGCCTCTCATGCGGGTGCCAGGGAGGTGGCTCGGCGCTACTTTGAGTTGGTACTCGAGCAGGACCCCGATAATGAGCAGGCCTGGCTGGGACTGGCTCGTCTCAGCGAGAGCCGTGAGATCGAGCAGACGATCTACGAGCGCGTCCTCGCGAGCGATCCAAGCAACGATGCGGCCCGCCGAGGCCTCGAGCAGCTGGATGCCCGCAGGGAGTGGACGGTTCAGAGTGAGCCCCAGGGGGGCCTCGACACGCCCATGCAGGCCCAAGTGGAGCCCGACGCCGAGCCCGCCCAGGCCCAAGCGCCTCGCCCGGAGGGCGCTGGCGATGAGGATCCAGGCCCTTGGCTCTTTGTGCCCCCCTGGGAGGCCGATACGCCGATTCCGATCATGCCGGAGCTGGTTGCTGCTGGGGTCGCTTCGCCTGCGACCGCCGATACGTACGACGAGGCAGAGCACCCCGGGGATCAGGTGCTTGCGGCGGCGCCCGACCAAGCGGTCCTGAGAGGGGTCGGGAAGGTGTGTGACGATGCCCTGCGCCCCGTGCTCGGGGCAGACGACTATGTGGCGAACGGCGAGGCCCGGCATGTCGTCGCAGCCAAGACTGAGGATGATTCTGCTGAGGACCGTGGCGTCATTCCGATGGCAGCCAACGAGTGTCCGGACCAGACGCCTGTGCGGCAAGAGGCAGCGAGCGAAAAAGGGTCCGTGGCCGGCGATTCTGTGGAGGAGATCACGTCGTTGGAACTCTATGAGGATATGAGCCCCCGCCCGAAGAAAAGGTCACGTCCCCACCCGGTTCGCGATGGCGCTATGCTGATGATGCTGGGCTTTGTCCTTGTGGGCTCGCTGATCCTGGTCTTTGTGACGGGAGATGTCGCCCATGCGCAGCGGCTACGGGTGGTGCTCGGCGTCGTGACGGAGACGCCAACGCCTACAGCGACGCCGGCGTGGACGCTTACGCCGACTGCCTCGCCTACCATCACCCGCACGCCTACGCCGACCTGGACGTCGACATTCACTCCGAGTCCTTCACCGTCGCAGACGCCCACCTTCACGCCAGCGCCGACGGCAACCCCCAAATGGCACACGGCCAAATATCTGCCTCTCCCGTTGGATGAAAAGTGGATCGAAGTGGAGTTGTCTACCCAGACGCTGATCGCATACGATGGGACCAGGGAGGTCTTTCGCACCACGATCAGCAGCGGCCGCGCTGGCACACCCACGCTGCAGGGCAAGTTCCGCATCAAACGCAAACTGGAATCCCAGCTCATGACTGGGCCGGGGTACTATCTGCCGAATGTGCCCTGGGTGATGTACTTCCAAGCCGGGTTTGCGCTCCATGGTGCCTACTGGCACGACAAATGGGGCACGCCCACGAGCCATGGGTGTGTGAATCTCAGGCGCGAGGATGCCAAGTGGCTGTATGATTGGACGGGCCCTGTGGTGCCGGAGGGCGCCAAATCGGTGCAGGCGACGGCCGACAACCCCGGGACCTGGGTGCTGGTTCACGAGTGAGGCTTGTGCAGCTGTTATCTGCGGGATGGGTTGCTGCGGTGGCCCGAAGGTCTTGAGGAGGGGCATGCGGAGATTGGGTGTAGCTACTGAGAGGCCGAGAGCCCTGCGCTGGACGCGGGGCTGCCGGGGGGCAAGGGGGCTCAGTCGTGGGCGAAGGACGACCAGGGGGCCCCTTTTTTCTGTCTCTCTGCCATCAGCGGGAGGCGGAGAGTGGAATATCTAGAACTTCCCGGCCTGATCGACGCGCACGTGCATCTGCGCGAGCCAGGGGCTACGCACAAAGAGGATGCACTTTCGGGCACCATAGCCGCTCTGGCGGGCGGCTTTGTGGCAGTCCTGGATATGCCCAACAACCAACCACCGATCCTCGATCTCGCAGCCTTGGAGGCCAAAGCTGCACTCTTTGGCTCCAAGGCCGTGGCAGACTTTGGCCTCTTTGTCGGCTATGTGGGCGGGCCGGTAGATGCCGTGGTGCAAGCTGCCGGGCGCGCCGTGGGTTTGAAACTGTATCTCGACGAGACGTTTGGCCATCTGACTCTGAGTGGCGAGGAGGCCCTGGCGCCGATATTCGAAGCCTGGCCCGCTGAGCGGCCGATCGCGATTCATGGCGAGAGTCGATCGATCGCCCTGGCGCTCAATCTGGGCAAGCGCTATGGGCAGCGCTTGCACATCTGCCACGTGCCCGATCCCGATGATCTGCTGCGCATCGACGCGGCCCGCCAAAGGGGCGACGCGGTGACGTGCGAGGTGACGCCGCACCACCTCTTCCTCTCGAGCCGAGACGGGCCCCGTCTGGGCAGCTACGGGCAGATGAAGCCACCGCTGTGCACACCAGCCCAGGTCGAGCTCTTCTGGGAGCGTCTGGCGCTGGTAGATGCCATTGCGAGTGACCATGCGCCTCACACACGGGCAGAAAAGGAGTCGAGCGCCCCGCCGCCGGGCGTGCCTGGCCTGGAGACGACGTTGCCGCTTTTGCTTCACGCGGTGCATGTCGGGCGGCTCAGCCTGGAGCGTCTGGTGGAGCTCCTGCATCACAACCCGTTCCGCATCTATGGCTTGCAGCCGCCGGATGAGAGCGGCGTGACGGTGGCACTGGGCGAGCCCTATCTCCTTTCTGATCATGGGTACCGGACGCGCTGCGGCTGGTCACCCTTTGGTGGGCTGCCCGCGCTGGGGCGGGTGGAGCGCGTGACGCTGCGAGGCGACATCGTCTGGGAGCGGGGTGTGCGACTCGCTCATCCGGGGCAGGGCCGAGAGTTGCAGAGAGTGGTGTGATGCACTGGTGGGTTTGGCTGGGAGGTGGAACATGACAGGGGATGCGAACAGCCAGAAGATTGTGGGGTTGGCTCCGGACCGCAGAAGCAGCTTCTATGGCCGAGACATTGTGTCGGTGCAGCAGTTTTCGAAGGAGGACCTGGCTTACATTTTCGGGGTTGCGGATGAGATGCGCAGCATCGTCCGACGGGTGGGCACCACAGATCTGCTCAAGGGCTATGTGCTGGCCAATCTATTCTACGAGCCCAGCACACGTACATCCTCATCGTTCATCGCGGCCATGGTGCGCCTGGGCGGGTCGGTGATTCCCATTCACGGCGTGCAGTACTCGTCTGTCAGCAAGGGCGAGTCGCTGCCCGACACGATTCGCACTCTCGAATGCTATGCCGATGTGGTTGTGCTACGCCACCCGGAGGTCGGCGCCTCGGAAGTCGCGGCTCGCTATGCCAGCAAGCCGGTGATCAGCGCCGGCGACGGCATCGGCGAGCATCCCACACAGGGCCTGCTTGACCTGTACACGATCTACACCGAGCTCGGCACACTGGATGGGCTCGAGGTGGCGATGGTGGGCGATCTACGGAACGGCCGCACTGTCCATTCCCTGGCGCGGCTGCTGAGGCTCTATGACACGCGACAGGTCTTTGTGTCTCCGGAGGTGCTGCGCCTGCCCGAGGAGCTGAGGCAGGAGCTCGAGCAGGCCGGCAGCACCGTGAAGGAGACCGATAGCATCGAGAGCGTCATCGAACATGCCGATGTACTCTACATAACGAGGGTGCAAAAGGAGCGGTTCAGCGACCTGCGCGAATACGAGGCCGTCAAGGATTCGTATGAGGTGACGAGGGAGCTCATGGGTCGGGCCAAGCGCAAGATGGCCCTGATGCACCCGCTCCCGCGGGTAGGGGAGATCCATTACGATGTAGACGACGATCCTCGCGCGGCCTATTTCCGTCAGATGGAAAACGGTTTGTATATCCGCATGGCCCTGCTGGCCGCCGTTCTCGGAAAGGCTTAGGATATGGGATTCTGGGGCAAGCTCGAATCCAGCGCGGCGCAACGAGACAGCCTGGTCTGTGTGGGCCTGGATCCGGTGAGGGAGAGCATACCGGCGCGCTATGGTGGCATGGGCGCCTTTTGCCGGGCGATCGTGGATCTGACAGCAGAGTACGCCTGCGCCTACAAGCCAAACATCGCCTTCTTTGAGGCGTTGGGCACAGCCGGCCTGGAGGCCCTCATCGACGTGATCAGGCACGTCCCCGAGGATATCCCGGTGATCCTGGATGCCAAGCGTGGGGACATCGCCAACACGGCGCGGGCCTACGCCCAGGCGGTCTTTGAGAGGTGGGGCGCGGATGCGGTCACCCTCATGCCCTATCTGGGCCGAGATGCGATCGCGCCCTTTCTCGAGTACGCAGACAAGGGCGTGTTCGTGCTCTGCAAGACCTCGAATCCCAGCGCCGACGAGCTTCAAGAGTGGGAGCAGGATGGGGTGCCGCTCTATCGCCATGTGGCGCGGCTGGCCCAAGCCTGGGCGCAAGGCAGGGCGATCGGTCTGGTCGCGGGGGCCACGTTTCCCCAGGCCCTGGGCGCGATTCGGCGCGAGGCCCCGGACGCCTGGCTGCTGGTTCCGGGCGTAGGTGCCCAGGGAGGAGACCTGGAGGCGGCCGTGGCCGCTGGCCTGCGCGCGGACGGCATGGGCCTCCTGGTGAACTCTTCGCGGGGCATTCTCTACGCTGAGGATCCGCGGCGGGCCGCCCTGGAGCTGCGGGACCGGATCAATGCGGCCAAAGAGCGGCCGGCAACTGGCGCCTGCACAGGGATCGCCGGAGAGCAGCGGATAGATCGCCTTGCGCAGGCGCTGCTCGAGGCCGGTTGCGTTCAGTTCGGGCGATTCACGTTGCACTCGGGCGCCATCTCCCCGATCTACGTGGATCTTCGTCGCCTGGTCACCTTCCCGCGGCTGCTCTCCCAGGTGGCGCGGGTCTACGCGGACATGCTGGCGGGCCTGGAATATGCGCGTATCGCCGCCGTGCCTCTGGCGGGTTTGCCCATCGGCACGGCGGTGGCGCTGCAGATGGGAGAACCGCTGATCTACCCGCGCGGGCAAGCCAAAAGCTATGGCACGCGCCGCGCGATCGAGGGCGAGTATGTGGCCGGCGAGCGGGTGGTGCTGCTGGATGACTTGATCTCGAGCGGCGGCAGCAAGCTGGAGGCGATAGAGCCATTGCGGGAGGCCGGTCTGGTGGTGCAGGATGTCGTGGTGTTGATCGATCGCGAGCAGGGCGGGAGAGAGGATCTGGCTGGGCACGGCTATCGCCTGCATGCGGCCCTGACGTTGCGAGACCTGGTGCGATCTCTGGAGCGGCAGGGCGCAGTAAGCGCCGCCCAGGCGCAGGAGGTGTACGCCTATCTGGGCCACGCCGAGGCGCGCTCGTGAGCGGAGGTGGCCCCGATCTGAGCGTCGCGCTGTGCGGGATACGGCTGCCCAGCCCATTGGTGCTGGCCTCTGGCATTTGGGGGAGTTGTCCAGAGACGCTCGTGCGGGTCGCACGGGCGGGCGCGGGCGCAGTGACCGCCAAATCGTGTAGCCTGGAGCCACGGCGCGGCCACGCCAATCCGACGGTGTTGGCTTGGGAGGCGGGCCTGATCAATGCTGTGGGCCTTACGAACCCCGGCGCGGCGCAGCAGCGAGAGTGGCTGCGCCGCGCCAAGGCGGGCCTGCAGCCGCTGGGGGTGGCGCTGATCGCCAGCGTCTTTGGGGAGAGTCGCCAGGCATTCCGCGAGGCCACACAGATCGTGGCCGAAGCGGAGCCCGACCTGATCGAGCTGAACATCTCGTGTCCGAACGTCGAGAGCGAGTTTGGCCGTCCGTTTGCGCTGGAGCCCGATGCGGCGGCCGGCGTCGTGGTGGCCGTGCGTTCCGTGTACGGGGGGCCACTGCTGGTCAAGCTGTCGCCCAATGCCCCCGAGATCGTGGGCGTAGCGCGGGCCGTCGAGGATGCCGGTGCCGATGGGCTGACCGCGGTGAACACCCTGGGGCCTGGGATGCTGATCGATGTGTATGCGCGGCGTCCGATTCTATCCAATCGAGTAGGAGGTATCTCGGGAGCGGCCTTGCGCCCGATCGCGGTGCGATGCGTGTATGAGATCGCCCAAGCGGTGCGGATCCCGATCATCGGCACAGGTGGCCTCTCAACAGGCGAGCACGTGCTGCAGATGATCATGGCGGGCGCAACGGCTGTTGGCTTGGGCTCAGCCATGTGTGGCGAGGGCGAGCAGGCCTTTTCCCGCATCCTTCACGAGATCGAGGCATTCATGCTGGCGGAGAATTGCGCGCGACTGGCTGATCTGCGAGGCTGCGCGCATGTCTGAGGGTGGCTACCGGGTCGTGTGTGTGGCCGAGGTTGTGCGGGAGGGCAGCGCTGGCGTGACGCTCATTGGCGATCGGGCGCTCGCAGCGCAGCCGGGTCAGTTTGTGATGGTCTGGCTTCCAGGTGTAGGCGAGCGACCGTTCACGCTCATGGATGACGCCCCTCTGAGCCTATCGGTGGCGGCGATCGGGCCGTTTACTCGGGCTCTGGCAGCCATGCAACCAGGGGCGCGCCTGTGGGTGCGGGGCCCGTACGGGCGCGGGTTCCCGACCCGAGCGCACAAGCTGCTCCTGCTTGGGGGCGGCAGCGGCGTGGCTTCGCTGGCGCTGCTGGCTAAACGAGCCCAAAACGACGACCGTGAAGTGATGGCAGTGGTGGGTGCTCGCACGGGCGACAAGCTGATGCTGGCCTGGTGGCTGCGGGCGCTGGGCTGCAGCGTGATCGAGACCACCGATGATGGCTCGCAAGGCATGCAGGGCACAGTCTTGGATGCATGTGAGGCCTGGCTTGAGGCTGGCTGGCCCGACGCGGTCTATGCCTGCGGCCCGGAGCCGATGCTACTGGCCGTCGCACGGCGCAGCATACAGCTCGAGCTGCCCTGCTGGGTGGCTGCAGAGCGGGAGATGAAGTGCGCTTTGGGCGTGTGCGGCCATTGCCACTGTGGGGAGCTGCTCGTATGCCAGGATGGGCCCGTGTTCGCAGCGGACACCTATCTCAGAGCATGTGGCTCCGAGTTCGCCAGCGGCGTTGGTGCGAGCTAGAACCCAGGGATCAGTTCGAGATAGCGCACAGTGAGCACCACCAACATGACGCCCAGCACGATACGCACCAGTCGTTCCCCTTTTTCCACCGAGAGACGGCTGGCGACCCAACCCCCAGTGCCATTACCCACCGCCAGTACCAGCCCGAGAACCCAGTTCACCTGTCCCCGCAGCGTGAACATGAGCAGGGCAAACAGGGTGTACGTGCCAATGATGAACACCTTGTGTGAGTTGGTCTTGACCAGGTCGAGCCCGGCGACGAGCACCAGCGCCGTGATCAGAAGAAAGCCAACGCCAGCCTGGATCGCCCCACCGTAAAAGCCGATAGCGAAAAAGGCAACGAATCCGACGACGGCACGCCCCGGGGTCAGTGTTACCTCGCGCCCGCTTAGCCAGCGCTTGGGATTGACGATCAGGATGGCCAGCATCATCAGCATGGCCACGGCCAGAACGCGGTGAAACACAAGCTCTGGCAGATCTATGATGATGTAGGCGCCGAGGATGGCGCCTAGAAGGGCAGGCAGCGCCAGCGCCAGGCTGAGGCGCAGATTCGAGATGCCTTTGCTTCGGAACCCCAGCACGGCCATGATGTTCTGTACCTCGACGGCCACGCGGTTGGTGCCGTTGGCCAGCGCGCCAGGCAGCCCGGCCAACTCAAGAGCGGCCAAGGTCAGAAACGAGCCTCCCCCCGCGATGGTGTTGACGAAGCCAGCCACGAGGCCGGAGACGAGGATGATCACGATCTGGGTGAGCGTTACCTGCATGACCCCTCCCTGGGTTCAAAGCTCGCGCCTGGGCAACATTGGGTCACATTATAGCGCGAATTGAGCGCGGTCTCAAAGATGCGAAAAGGGCCTCGTGTGACAATTGACGGGTCGCCCAGGCTCCCTATAATCTGAAGAAGCCAGTGGGCAGTGTCGTCACACTGCATGAGGAGTTGGCCTATGAGCCCGGGCTCACCGCTGGGGATGAGAATGGCCCATGGGCACGCATTTTCGAGGGAGAGCATACTTGTCTTCAGACCCAGTACAAGCCAAGGAAGCCCGCCTGAGGCTCATCTTGCGCCAGATGGGCTCGGTGGCGGTGGCCTTTTCCGGGGGAGTGGATAGCACTTTTCTGCTGGCGACGTGCACCGACGTCTTGCCCGTGGATCGTGTCGTGGCGCTGACGGCCGATTCGCCACTGCTACCCCGCGAGGAGCTGGCCCGGGCCCGAAGTCTGGCAGAGACCCTGGGCGTGCGGCATGTGGTGCTCGATTTCGACGAACTGACGATCCCAGAGGTGCGCGACAATGACGCACGCCGCTGCTACTACTGCAAGAGAGCCCGCTTTGAGGCCCTGCTCGGCTATCTGGCTGAGGAGATGCCCGAGGCCGTGCTCGTGCACGGCGAGAATGTGGATGACCTTGACGACTATCGTCCCGGGACGGCCGCTGCGCACGAACTGAGCGTACGCGCGCCGCTCTCTGAGGCTGGACTGACCAAGGGCGAAATCCGGGAGCTCTCGCGGCGGCGAGGCCTCCCTAACTGGGGGCTTCCGGCGGCTGCCTGTTTGGCGACGCGCTTTCCCTACGATGTCCGCTTGTCGCGCGAGGGTCTCCTGCGGGTCGAGCAGGCCGAGGCGCTCTTGCATCGGCTCACTGGCATCCAGCAACTGCGCGTCCGCGACCACATGCCAATCGCGCGCATCGAGGTCCCCGTCGCGGATCTGCAACGGCTGACCGCCGATGCAGTTCGAGAGGAGATCGTCTCGCGGCTGACGGCGCTTGGGTACAGCTATGTGACGCTTGATCTGAGAGGGTATCGTATGGGGAGCATGAATGACAATCTCGCACAGCGATAGGATTGCCAACGCCAGATTCGTCCGGCCCGATTTCGCCCGAGAGCATCGCAAGGGAGTGCCGGAGATCATCTTGGCGAGCAACAAGACCGTTGAGCAGTGCATGGGCATCGCTCAGGCCTTTCTGGAGCGCGCCGGCCGGGCCATCCTCAGCCGCGTCTCGGCCGAGCTGGAGACTTCGCTGCGCGCAACCTATGGTCCTCAGGGCTACGAATGGTTCCCCGCCTCCCGTACAGCCATTATCCGGCGTGATGGCAACGAAATCGGCGTCACCGGTGGGGCTGTCGGCGTCATCACCGCCGGCACGTCCGATCAGCCGATCGCCGAGGAGGCGGCCATCGTCTGCCGCGAGATGGGCTGTCGCGTCGATGTGGTCTATGACGTGGGGGTGGCGGGATTGCATCGGCTGTTCGAGCCCCTGCGTCGCCTGCTCGAGGAGGACCGAGTGGATGTGCTCATTGTGGCGGCGGGCATGGATGGTGCGCTTCCCTCGGTGGTATCCGG
>JAFGLK010000138.1 GCA_016928125.1 Anaerolineae bacterium | reverse complement strand
GAGGCTGCCAAGATCGACGGCGCTAACCAATTCCAGCAGTTTTTCAACGTGACGATTCCCATGATGACGCCCGTGATCTTTTTCAACTTGGTGATGGGTATTATCGGCACATTCCAGATCTTCAATCAGGCCTATATCATGACCCAGGGTGGCCCGGGTCGTGCTACCTATTTCTATGTATACTATCTTTATCGTAACTCGTTCGACTATTACCGTATGGGATATGGTTCGGCTATGGCATGGTTTCTTTTTGCGCTTATCCTGGTGCTCACATTGCTGAACTTCTGGTTAAGCAACAAATGGGTCTTTTACGAGTCTGGGGAGGCAACATGAGCGCCACACGACAGAGTCTGGCACGTGCGGTGCCCACTTTGGGCGGCGGAATTCGCTGGGGGCGCGTTCCGTGGCGTAAGATCATCGCCCTGGCCTTGATCATCCCCCTGGCAGTGATCTTTGCGATACCCTTCTATTGGATGGTTATCTCTTCCTTGAAAACGAAGGACGAGGTGTTCGCCTGGCCGATGGTCTGGTTTCCCAAAGAGCTGCTGTGGGGCAACTATCCTGAAGCCTGGGCCACCTCGCCTTTTACAGCTTTCTACCGGAACACCGCTATCCTTACGGGCCTGCGTGTAACCGGGACGATCCTATCGTGCACGTCCGTCGCCTATGCTTTCGCGCGCTTGCGCACACCGCTCAAGGGGCTTCTGTTCACGTGTCTGCTCAGCACGATGATGCTGCCGCACCAAGTGACGCTGATCCCTACATTTGTGATTTGGTACAGGCTTGGAGCCCTAGATACCTACTGGCCGCTCGTGCTGCCCAGTTTCTTCGGTAGCGCCTATCATATCTTTCTCCTGCGCCAGTTCTTCCTGTCGATCCCCGACCAGCTCGGCGAGGCGGCCAAGATCGACGGCTCGTCAGAGTGGGGCATTCTCTGGCGCATCTATCTGCCTCTCAGCAAGCCAGCCCTTGCAGTGGTCTCGATCTTTACTTTCCAGTGGAGTTGGGGCGATTTCTTCTCGCCGCTGATCTACCTGATCGATGTGAAAAAGATGCCTATCTCATATGGCATCTTTCTCTTCCGTGGCCAGGCCCAGTATGGCGGTATCATGTACTGGCACTACATCATGGCCATGTCCACGGTCATGATCCTGCCGCCGATCATCCTGTTCTTCACAGCGCAAAAGTATTTTATTCAGGGCATCGTGATGACCGGCATCAAGGGCTAGAGCAAATGATACCACCCCACCTGGACTCGCGGACCCAGGTGGGGTGGTGTGCGCCATGTTGGCAGGCTCAGTTGCTCGCCCTGCGTGCAGGGTTTCTTTTCTAGATGATCTCTGAGGCTGTAACCCTAAGCGTAAGCCGCTCGGTTGAGACTAATCCATCGGAGGGAATAGAATGGCAGAGACAATGCGAGGCGTGATTTTCGTCGGCGATGGCAAGGTTGAGGTGCGCGATTTTCCCAAGCCCGTACCTACCGGCACCCAGGTGTTGGTGCAAATGAAGGCATCGGGGCTGTGCGGCAGCGATATGCATAGCTATCACAATCCCCCCGACTTTTGGGCGGAGCACCCCATCATCCGCGGGCACGAACCCAGCGGCGTGATCGTCGAGGCGGGCGAGGCCGTGACCATGGTCTCGGTGGGCGACCGCGTGTCGGTCTATCACGCCCCCCAGTGCGGCCACTGCGAGGCCTGTTTGAGCGGCGAGTATTTTCGCTGCACGACGATCGGGCCCGGCTATCGCCTGGCCTCGATGATCGTCCACGGCTCCGATGCCGACTATGTGGTGGTGGATCAAAATGTCTGCTTCCCGCTGCCCGATGAGCTGAGTTTCGACGATGGCTCCACCATCGCCTGCGCAGGCGGGACGGCCTATCACGCCCTGCGTCGGGCCGATGTGCACGGGGGCGAGTATGTGCTCGTCTCCGGTCTGGGGCCGGTGGGGCTGTGCGCCGCGCAACTGGCCCAGGCCATGGGCGGCATCGTGATCGGCGTCGACCCGGTGGCGTATCGGCGCGAGTTCGCCCTCCAGCATGGCGCCGAGCATGTCATCGATCCCGCGGCGGTGGACATGCCCGAGGAGGTCAAGAAGCTCACTGGCGAAGGAGCTGAGGTGGTCATCGAGACCTCGGGCAATGATCAGGCCCGGGTTGACGCGATCAAAGCCACGCCCTATCATGCGCGGCTGGTGTATGTGGGCTGGGGCGGTCGGGCGCATAACGCCCAGGTGGGGCCGATGTTGGGCGATCGCTGCATCGTGGGCTCGAACATGTTCACCGGCCCCGACTATTACGCGCTGGTGCGCTTGATGCTACGGCAGGGCGTGCGCTTTTCCGATCTCGTCACCCATCGCTTCCCACTGGAGCGCGCGCAGGAGGCCTTTGACACCTTTGACGGCAGGAACACCGGCAAGGTAATATTCGCCTGGGACTAGAGAGGGGGCTCGAGACGCTCTCTCTGTGAGGCATCATTCTGTGAGGAGCAAAAAGATGGAAATGCGCAAGATCGGCACAACCGATGTCGAGGTATCGGCCATCTCGTTGGGCTGTTGGCCCATGGGCGGCGACTACTGGGGCGGCACCGACGACGACGAGTCGATGCGTACGATTCACAAGGCCCTGGAACTGGGCATCAACTTCCTGGATACCGCGCCGGCCTATGGCCGTGGCCACTCGGAGGAGGTGGTGGGCAAGGCGCTGGCCGGCCGGCGCCAAGACGTGATCATCTCCACCAAGGCCTCGGGCGGGGGCCACTCTGAGGAGGACCTGCGCACCAAGCTGGCCGCATCGCTGGAGCGCCTGCAGACCGACTATGTGGACGTCTACTTTATCCACTGGCCCAGCCGCCAGGAGCCTCTGGGTCACACGATCGAAGCGCTAGAAAAGTTGCGCGCCGAAGGCCTGATTCGGGTGATCGGTGTCTCCAACTTTGATGTACCCATGTTGCAGATGGCCAGCAAGTATGGCACGGTGGACATCCTCCAGCCGCCCTATAACTTTATTTGGCGCTTTATCGAGGAGGATATCCTGCCCTATTGCCGAAACCACAATATCGGCATCAGCACCTATAGCAGCCTGGCTCAGGGCATGTTGGCGGGCGTCATCCGCCTTAACACCGGCTACCGGCCCGGCGATATGCGCCCGCGCAGTGTGTTGTGGAAGCCCGAGAACCTGGGCAAGTGCCTCTACACCGTCGAGCGGCTGCGGTCCGTCGCAGACGACCTGGGCGTGACGGTGGCGCAGCTCGCCTTGCGCTGGCTGGTGTCCCAGCCCGGCGTGACCACCGCCCTGGTGGGCGCGCGCACGGTGGCTGAGATCACCGAGAACGCCGGCACCTTTGGCTGGGATCTCCCGGCCGAGACTTTGGCTGAGATGCAAGCCATCACCGACGAGCTCTACTACTCGATGCCCTACTACTATGACATGTGGGAGAACTGGAGCACCTGGCAGCGGCGCGGCCCGCAGCGCGAGCTCTGAGCGCCCGGTTCGCACAACAGACATTTCCGCACTCGCCCCGCCAGCTCAACCGGCGGGGCGAGTGTTATTATGTCTATGAGCGGTCCAGGAATTGCCTCCAATGCCACCTTCCGCTATCATGAGATCATAGATCTGGCGTGTGTGGTCTGTATGAGCTTATAGAGCGCTCACAAGCGCCCCGGAGCAGTGCCGATGCGTAACCGGACCTTGATCGAGATGGAGCACGACCTTCAGCATGATCTGCTGCCCTGGTTGCTGATCCCCGAGGCTGTGGTTGGTTTTGTGCTGATGGTCATTGGCAAGCGGGCCACGGCGCCGCCCTCGCCCTTTCTACTTGGCTTCTACCTGTGCATGCTGCCGGCGGTAGTGCTAGTGATCCGTCTGTGGGCGCCCAGGGCGTCGGCCTGGGTCGCGCATGTGGGGTTGCTGCTCCTCATCATCCTGTCAGATAGCTGGTTCCCCGGCTATGGGATCAGGCTGGCGCTGGTGTTGCCGGTCATACACGCCGCTCTGACACTTGGGGTTTTCGAGAGTATAGTGCTTTTGGCTGCGGGGGCTATGGCTCTTTTCGCTCCAATGCTGGCAGCGGCTGGGACACGCAGCTTGTCGATGCCCTCGATAGTCGCTTCTGGCGTAATGGGCTCTGTCGCGGCCTCGTTGGCCCTGGCCGAGCGCACCAAGACAACCATGATCGGCTGGGCTTGGGAAGGCTATGAGCGAGCGCAGCACCATTTGGAGACTGCGCGGGATCGCCAGGTCGAGCTCAAGCAGGCCCTTGAGGACCTCGCCTTGGCGACTAGAGAGACCGTGCGCCTCAATGAGATGCTCGCTGCGGCGCGCGACGCGGTGGACGAGGCGCGCAAAGCCAAGGAGGAGTTTGTGGCCAATGTGAGCCACGAGCTGCGCACCCCGCTGAACATGATCATCGGCTTCAGCGACATGATCCTCGAGTCACCGCAGGTCTACGGGCGGCAGCTCCCCGCCTCGCTGCTGGCCGATGTCTCGGCTATCCAGCGCAACAGCCAACACCTGGCGAACCTGGTGGACGACGTGCTCGATCTCTCCGAGGCGGATACCGGGCACATGCAGCTTTTGAAAGAGCGCACCGCCTTGGGAGAGGTCATCACCGAGGCCGTCGAGGCTGTGAACGCCCTGTTTGAGAAGAAAGGGCTGTCACTTGTCACCCGCATACCGCGTGATCTCCCCCAGGTGCACTGCGATCGCACCCGCGTGCGCCAAGTCATTCTCAACCTCCTCAGCAACGCGGGCCGCTTCACTGAGCAGGGCTGCGTGACCATCGAGGCTCAGGCCCAAGATGGGAGCCTGATCGTGAGTGTGACGGACACGGGCCCGGGCATGCCGCGCGAGCAGGTCCAGCGGCTCTTTGAGCCTTTCCAGCAGGGCGATCAGTCCATCCGACGGCGCTATGGTGGGAGCGGCCTGGGCCTGGCTATCAGCAAGCGCTTTGTGGAGATGCATGGCGGCAAGATCTGGATCGAGAGCGAGGTGGGACGCGGCTCGTCGGTCTCCTTCTCTCTGCCCATGGAAGAGCCAGGCGCAGTGGGCGCTCCTTCGCGCTGGTTCGGGCCATATCTCGAGTATACCCCGCGCGATCGCCTGTCGCGCGCGCCGCAACTGGATGTGGGTGGGCCAAGCGTGGTCGTGGTGGAGAGCGGACGGGCTCTGTCGCAGTTGATCGCGCGCTACGTCGAGGGCCTCATGCCGGTTGTGGCCACCTCGCTCGCCGAGGCCGTGTGCGCCGTCGAGACCCATGCGGCCCTGGCGTTGGTGATCAACGAGGCCTCGCCTTTGGGCGATGGGGCGGCCTGGTCGCAGATCCCTCAGATGACCTTTGACGTGCCGATCGTCTCCTGCTGGGTGCCTGAACCGCGGCACGACCCTGGCGGGTTGGGAGCTCAAGACTATCTGGTCAAGCCGGTCAGCCGCGCGCAGTTGCTCGCCAGCATTACCGCCATCGCCCCCAAAGCGCGCTCGATCCTGGTGGTCGACGATGCGCCCGAGGCCCGCCAGCTCTTTGGGCGCATGCTGGCTTATCTGGATCACGACTATGTGGTGCTGCGGGCTGGCGATGGCGAGTCGGCCCTGGCGCTGCTGCGTGAGCGCCAGCCCGATCTGATGTTGCTCGATCTGGTGATGCCCAATGTGGATGGCTTCCGGGTGCTCGAGGTGATGCGTAGCGATGAGCGTATCCGGGATATCCCCGTCATCATCGTCTCGGGGCGTGACCCACAGCGCGAGCCGATCATCAGCCAGCGTCTGAGCATTGCCCGCCAGGGGGGGCTCTCAGCGCGCGACTTGATGCTGGCGCTCGAGGCGATCACCCATGCTCTGAGGCCGCGATTTGGCTCTCCAACGCCTGACGAAAGCCCTGCCGAGTTGTCGGTTTCCGCATAAAGCCGCTGGCCCCCAAAGAGAGCGCCAACTCCTCCTGCGGCAGCACGGTGCAAACCAGCACCGGAATGTCGGATGTCAGGGGATGGTGCCGTAGCTGCCCCAAGAGCTCCCAGCCGTCCACGCCGGGCATCATCACGTCCAGCACGATGAGATCAGGCTGCCTCTCGATGGCCGTGTGGAGCGCTGCCAGTGGGTCGCGCACTTCCTGCAACTGGAAAGGTGTATCCTGAAGGTAGCGCTCCCAAAGCTGAAGCGTATCCACATTGTCCTCGATGGCCAACACCTCGATCACTTGCACGGATGGGAGAGCCGCGGTCACTCCCATGGGCTCCACACCCTCGTGGATAGTCAGCGTCCCGTCGAAGAGCCTCAGTAGACGCTCAGCCATTTCGAGGCCCTCGCATTCGGGCGCATGGGGCTGGCCCGTTGGGTGGGGCCGCACCTTGAGATCGAACAGCACTTGCCCGCGGGCTTCGCCCGCGGTAAGACAGACTTCACCCCCTGGCACACACTGGATGGCCGTGGTCAGCAGCGTCAACAGGATCTGTTTCAGCACCATCTGAGAGGCAGCGACAGGTGGCAGGGTCTCCTGCAAGTGGGCCGTGAGGGTCACACGATGTCTGATGGCCAGGGTTTCACCCAGAGCCAGTGCCTCCTCCGTGGCTGGCGCCACCTCGGTCACGGCATCGCCCTGCGAGTCGCCGATCCAGTCCATCTCGCGCTCCATGCGAGCCTGTCCGTCCTCGGTATCGTTGGCGGGCCGGGCCTCAGCCTCGGCTCGCCCAAGCGAGCGCAACTGGCTCTGCACGTGCAGGGCCAATACCTCGATCGCGTCCCCCTGCTCACGCCGCAAGTGCCGAGGGCTGATGCCCAACTGGTTGGCCACATCGCGCTGCGTGAATTGCTGCACAAAGCGATCATGCAGGATCTGGTAACAGCGGCTGGCCTTGCTTGTGGGTGGCGCGCCGCGCTCTGGCGCGAGGGCCGCGATGGCCTCCTCCAGCCAGGCTCGTAGCGCGCCGGAGGGGTTCTCCTGCCCCTCAAGCCCCAAGAGCGCGGTCAGCGGGCTCTTGCGCAGATAGATCGGATCATAGAGATGGGCGAGCGCCCCGCGTAGCATCTCGTTCAGGTCGTGGTCCATGTCCGCTTTTCAGCCTCTCAGCGTCCTCAAGTTGGACGACAATCTCTGGCGCTGGTCGCTCGTAACATGCTACAATGCTTGTATAGATTATAGCGGGCGTGAGGCGATCTCCCAAGTCCAGAAAAAGCCTCGTGCCGCTGTGCTCCAATCCGCAACTGCTCGCCAGGATGAAGGAGAGCGATTATGGCCATACCCGTCAAGGTCACGCGTGTGGCGCCGGCCCCGCGAACGCTCTTTGGCCGCCGGGTGTCGAGGATGGTCCTGGGCGAGGCGATCTCTGGTTATCTCTTCGCTATGCCATGGCTTTTGGGCCTCTTGTTCTGGTATATCGGGCCCATCATCTCTTCCCTCTACTTGAGTTTCAACGACTATTTCGTGATCAAGCCCCCCAAGTGGATCGGCACGGCCAACTATGTCAAGGCCTTCACGGCCGATGACCAGTTCTGGCCCAGCCTGGGGCGCACCTTTCGCTACGCGCTGCAGGTCGTGCCCCCTAGTATCCTGGGTTCCCTCTTCCTGGCGATTCTACTCAACCAGGGGCTCCGAGGGACCTCTATCTACCGCACCTGTTTCTTCCTGCCCCACCTGACCCCGATCGTGGCCATGGCGATCCTGTGGAAGTGGCTTCTGCACACCGAGGTGGGGCCCGTCAACTACCTTCTGACTGGCATTGGCCTTCCAGCGATTCCCTGGTTGAGCTCTGAGAGATGGGCGCTCACCTCCCTGGGTCTGATCGCTCTGTGGGGCTCTATAGGGGGCAATCAGATGCTGATCTTCCTGGCTAGCCTCCAGGGCGTCCCCCAGGAGCTGCTGGAGGCGGCTGAGATCGATGGTGCTGGGCGGTGGCGCAAGGTCCTGAATGTGACCCTACCCATGATCTCGCCCGCCATCTTTTTTAACCTAGTCCTGGGCATTATCGGCGCCTTGCGTGTGTTCGCGCTTGCCTTTGTCGGCACGGCTGGAGGGCCTGGCTGGTCGACGACCTTCTATGGCCTTCAGCTCTACCGCCATGCCTTTCAGTATTTCCGTATGGGTTATGCCTGCGCTTTGGCCTGGATTCTGGCCGCGATTCTGTTCTTCTTCACCTATGTCCAGATGCAGGCCTCGCGCCGCTGGGTCTACTACGCCAGCGAGGAGGAGGGATAATGGCGACGGCGATCACCACCATTCGCGATCGTTACATCCTCCTCGGCCGCAAGACGTGGCGGTTCCTGCTCTACGTGCTGGTCGTCGTCCTGGCGATCGTGTTCATGTTCCCCTATTTCTGGACCATCGCCAGTTCCTTCAAGGCGACCAGCGACCTCTATCTCTATCCCCCCTCCATGTTGCCTGAGACGTGGCATCCTGAGAACTATGTCTACGTGTTCGAGCTGCATCCCTTTGACCTCTGGATGCGTAACACGGTCATTATCACTGTGCTCTCGACGATCGGCACCGTCGGCAGCGCCATCATCTGCTCCTACGCCTTCGCGCGCCTGCGCTGGCCCGGCCGGGACCTGATCTTCACGCTTACTCTCGCCACGCTGATGCTTCCCGGCGAGGTGACGCTCGTTCCTCTTTTCCTGATCTTCCGGAACCTGGGCTGGCTGGATACCTGGCTGCCCCTCTTTGTGCCGGCCTATTTCGGCGGTGGCGCTTTCGACATCTTTCTGCTGCGCCAGTTCATGCGCACCATCCCGCGCGAGTTGGACGAGGCGGCCTACATCGACGGAGCCGGCCGCTTTCGCATCCTGATGACGATACTGGTGCCCTTGATGAAGCCCGCCATTGCGACGCTCACGGTCATGCACATCGTGTACAAGTGGTCCGAGTTCATGGGGCCGTTGATCTACCTAAACACGAGTGAACTGTTTCCCGTGGCGGTAGGGCTGCGCTTTTTCGAGGAGTGGGGCAAGACCGTGGGTATGGCCATCCCTCAGGATCACTACCTGATGGGTTGCTGTGTCATGTCAACGGCTCCCATCATCGTGTTGTTCTTCCTGGCGCAGAACTATTTTGTGCAGGGCATCGTGATGAGCGGCATCAAAGGCTGAGGTCCACGCGCAGCGATCTGCGAACTGAGAAAGGAGGGTTGCCACGAGGGGAGACTTTCACGGTCATCTGACGAAACGCTAGGCAATGTCAAACTACAGTATCCAAGGAGAGACAGGCATGTTTGAGAACAAGTTCACTCGAAGAAATCTGCTCAAGGCGTTGGGTGGTACTGCGGCCGCGTCACTGCTGGCGGCCTGCCAGCCCAAGATCGTCGAAGTCGAGAAGATCGTCAAAGAGACGGTCATGGTCGAGAAGGAGGTGGTCAAGGAGGTCGAGAAGGCCGCCGCAGAGGTGCCGGAGATCCGCTTCCTGACCCGCGTGGGCGCTCTGGGCATGTTCATGAAGGAGTATGCTCGGCTCTATGTTGAGCAGAACCCGGACAAGGTTCAGATCAAGATCGAGGAGGGAAACTGGGAGGACATCTCCACCAAGCTGATGACCGCGGCCGTGGCGGGCACGTGCGCGGACATCTTCTGGCAGCCCTATTTCTACGTGCCCTATCACATCGCCAACGGGGTCATGGCCGATCTGACCGACGCGGCCGATGCTTCGGCTTTGGACCAGTCGATCTGGTATCCCTGGGCGCTCGAATGTGAGAAGCTGGATGGCCGCCTGTATGGTATCCCGCTCGGCGTGATGCCCGGTTGGAACGAGTGCCTGGTCAACCTGGACATCCTGGAAGAGGCGGGCGTGGAATTGCAGCCCTGGCCGAATATGCAGACCTGGGAGGAGCATGTCCAGGACTTGATCACGATCAAGGAGAAGACCGGCAAGTGGGGCTGCTGTATGAAGAACTGGATCTGGGGCCAGGAGATGATCCATCGCAACTTTGATGGGCGCTTTATCAAGTACATGGGCAAGGAGTCGGGCTGGCTGGACGACAACACGCAGGAGGCCGCCAAGCTCTGCTATGACATGTCCATGACTTACAAGGTGGAGCCCACCTCCGCGCAGATGGAGGGCGACAAGAACAAGATGTTTCTGGCCGGCCGGCTAGCCATGATCTACGACTGCGCGGCCGATATCGTCTGCGGCTGGGCCGAGCAGATCGCCGGCAAGTTCCGTTATGCCTACACCAGCATCCCCCAGGGGACGAAAGGGCTGTGGGGTACCGGCACCTGGGCGGACAGCGTCAATGTCTATATCAACACGAAGCACCCTGACATCTGCTACGAGGTGTGCGCTTCGGTGGGCAGCGTGGAGGCCAGCAAGTGGACCTGCCTGGCCACGGGCATGACGCCGGGTGCCTGCCCGGCCGCGTGGACCGATCCGGACGTGGCCGCCAAGTACCCGCTCTACGGTTGGGAGGGCCAGTGGTTCACTGGAAACGAGCCCGAAGGGGCCGCCATGCCTTACAACTTGCGTTTCAATGAGATTGCCGCGCTCTTTGGCGCCGAGTGGTTCCCGTGCAAGAACGGCGAGCGTGAGTACAATCGGACCGAGCTGGAGAAGATGGACGCGAAGTTCGCCGCCTTGCTCGCGGAGCCGCGTCCGGGCGAGTAGGCCATCAAGCACCTGACACAGAAAGGGAGGGAGTGCCCCTCCCTTTCTTCTTGCGCTCACCGGGTCTCTGCACCTATACTCCACGAGGCGGCTTATCAGAACCTCAGGAGGATCAACATGAAGATCACCGGCATCCGTTTCATCCGCGTCAAGGGTACCTGGCATTATGACGGCCCCATGGGCGAGGAGCGCCTGGTGCGCCCGCTCGACATCTATCCCGAATTCAAAGCGCAGCAGAGCGGCAGCCTGCCGCATGCAGAGGACGGCGTCTATCCCATGGAGGCCATCTTTCTACATATCGACACCGATATGGACATCAGCGGCGTGTGGCAGGTGGGCGAAGGATCCGCGCGCATCATTGACGGGGGCCTCAAGGGCTATCTGATCGGCGAGGACCCGCGTGCCACGGAGCGCATCTGGGACAAGATGTACCGCGGCTCGATTCATGGCCGCAAGGGCGAGACCATGATGGCCATCAGCGCCGTGGACCTGGCGCTGTGGGATTTCAAGGGCAAGCT
>JAFGLK010000137.1 GCA_016928125.1 Anaerolineae bacterium | reverse complement strand
GCTCGCCGCCACGCTGGACGAGGTGGAGGCGAAATACGCCGAGTTCGCCGGCAGCGAGCAGGCGCGCTGGGAGGCGCTCAAGATCAAGGGGATCTACGCCAAAGTGGGCCAACCCACACGGCCCGCCGAGATCGCGCTCCTCTTCCCGGGTCAGGCCTCCCAATATCCGCACATGCTGCGCGGCCTTTACGAGTGTTACCAGCCGCTGCGCGCCTGGTTCACCCGCGCCGATGCCTATTGGCTGACCCGCCGCGATCATACCGTCACATCGCTTATCTATCCGCCGGCCTCGCAGGACGAGGCTGCTTGGGACAGACTGCGCGAGACACAGAACGCGCATCCGAGCATCTTTATCACCAGCTACGCTTTGTACGACCTGTTGCGCGGCATGGGCCTGCGCGCCGACCATATGGTGGGCCACAGCCTGGGCGAGATCACCGCGCTGGCGGCCGCTGAGAAGCTCAGTTTCCAGAATGCCCTGCGGCTTGTTGAACAGCGCGGCTATGCCTTCCATGAGACCCCCTTGGATGACCCGGGCAAGATGATCGCCGTGGCAGGCTCATTGGAGCAAGTTGAGGAACATGTCAAGGCGAGCGGACTCGACGTGTCGATCGCCAATATCAATGGGCCGCGCCAGATCATCGTAGCGGGCTCTTCGGAGCAGATCGAACGCCTGGCCGACTATTTGCGAGCTAACCAAGTCAGGCACAAGCTGCTCTACGTCTCGCATGCGTTCCATTCGCCGCTGATCGAGCCGGTGGCCGACCGATTTCTGCGCCACATTGTGGATATCCCATTCCAAGCCTCAGACGTCGAGGTGATGATGAATCATCGCGGCGTGCCCTACCCCAACACGCCCAATGAGCTCGAGCGGATGCCGGAGTTGCTCAGAGAGCAGATACTGCAGCCGGTGCGCTTTGTGGACACGGTCAATCGTCTCTACGACTCAGGCGTGCGCCTGTTCGTTGAAGTAGGGCCGGGCTCGGTGCTGAGCGGCCTCGTGAGGGACATCCTCAGTGACAAGCCAGCGACCATCCTCACAGCGAATCCCAAGGGTGGCGACGATCTGACCAGCCTGCTCAAGCTGCTCGGCGGCCTGTTCGTCGAGGGCGTGCCGATCGCGCCCTGGCCAACCCAAAACGCACTGGCCAACCCGCCGATGCGTTCTGCGGCCGCATCGCAAGCCTCGCCGCCAGCGGCCGCGGCGCAGCCGGCCGCCGCGCCGCCGACGCAGCGTGAACCTCTGCCCGCTCAGGCCGCCCGCCAAGGGCAAGGGCCGCGTCGCGCGGTCGTCTATAGCGGCGTAGCCATTGGCCTGCCCGGCTCGTACAAGGCGAGCTTCCGCGATGATAATTTCGAGCAACTCTTCGCCGGGCACAGCTTGATCGAGCGCCTCACGGATGATGAGAGGCAAAAGCTGGTCGATCTGCGCATCAGCAAGTTGGTCAAGAGCGAGGCTGGTCCCTCTTTCAAGCTGTTGTCGTCGCTCGATGAGGTGATCCAGTTGGCCGGCAAGATCGGTCAGCTCGACCTGACCAAGGACTACCACCTTGATGAGCGCGACGTGCAGAACATGAGCACTTGCATCGCCCATGCGGTGGCCGCTGGGTATGAGGCGCTGCGCGATGCGGGCATCCCGCTCGTGCGCGAGTACATCCGCACCTCTTCGGGCAAGCTGCTTCCTCAGAAACGGGCCCTTCCGAAGGAGATGCAGGAGGACACTGGCGTCATCTTTGCCAACGGCTTCCCGATGATCGACCCTGTGATCCGCGAGGTGTCGCGCTATATCAGCTACCACATGGGCAAAAAGACCCGCGACGAGCTGATGGCCTTCTATCAAGGTATCATCGCGCGGGTGAGGGACGATACGGCGCGCAAGCTGCTCACCGATTGGTATGCCCTCTACTATGGGCGGCTGACCGACCGCCCGGGCGAAGAGGAACTCTACCAGTTCAATTACCATCTGATGAGCCAGATCTCAGCGCAGGCTAACAACCGCCTGGCGAGCCTGATCAACGCCAAGGGGCCGAACTGCCAGGTCAATGCCGCCTGCTCCTCTACCTCGGTGGCCATCACCATGGCCGAGGATTTCATCCGCTCGGGCCGGGTGAAGCGCATGATCGTCATCGGGGCCGATGATCCCACCTCCAAAGTCAATCTACCCTGGCTCGGCGCGGGCTTTCTGGCCAGCGGCGCGGCCACGACGGAAGGCGATCTTTACAAAGCTGCCGTCCCGTTTGATCTCCGCCGCAACGGGATGATCGTCAGCGCCGGCGCGGTGGGATTGGTGTTGGAGACAAAGGAGGAGGCGGAGCGTCGTGGGATGGTCGGTGTTGCCGAGCTGCTGGGTACCCACGCCTTCAACACCGCCAAGGACCCCACTCAGATCGACCCAGAGCAGTCGGCTCTCGAGATGGACAAGTTCATGTCCAGGATGGAGCGAGAGTATGGGCTGAAGCGAGACGAACTGGCTGGGCAACTGCTCTATCTGGCCCACGAGACGTATACGCCCCCCAGGGGCGGTTGCGCACAGACGGAGGCCATCGCTCTGCAACGCACCTTTGGCGACCGCTTTAGCGAGGTTCTCGTGGGCAATACCAAGGGGATGACGGGTCACACCATGGGCGCGTCGCTGGAGGACGCCGTGGCCGCCAGGGCCTTGCAGGTGGGCCGCATCCCGCCGGTGGTGAACCATGCAGAGCCGGATCCGCTGTTGGCGGGCCTGAACCTATCCAAGGGCGGGTCCCACGAGCGCACCTATGCGCTCAAGATGTCGGCCGGCTTTGGGTCTCAGGGCCATCTGGCCTTGCTCAAACGGACCGCCTTGGGCGTCAACCGGATCGTGGACCGTGAACGCTACGCGGACTGGTTGCGCCAGGTCGCGGGCCAGAATGGTGCAACCCTTCAAACCCATGGCCGCCTTCTGGTCCTCGCGTCGGCTGAGCCGCCGGCTGAGCCGACGGTCCATGCCAGCGCTTCGGTCGCAAGCGAGCCCGTCGTGGCCCCGTCAGGCCAGTCGCTGATCGCGATGTCTGCGCCCATACAGGCCGCAGACCAGGCCGCTTCGCTCGCCCTCGATCAAAAGGCCAGCTCTGCTGAGGTCATCGAGTTCATCGCGCAGATGACTCAATATCCGCCCGAGATGCTAGAGGCGGAGATGGAGC
>JAFGLK010000136.1 GCA_016928125.1 Anaerolineae bacterium | reverse complement strand
GCGGATGTCGCGCCCGAGGCCGCCAGCAACGCCCCCCTGATCGTGGATGGCCGCGTCAAGGTGTCGACGCTGCCCGGCCTGGGCATCGATTTCGATCAAGACTATCTCAAGGCCCACCGCACCGAGGGCGAACCGTGGTGGGGCGATCTGGCTTGATCCGTGATACGTGTTCCTTGTGCTCAGGAACATGGGCGAAACCTGGCGAACTGGCGCTGACCCAGGGAACGAGGAAGGGGGAATCATGCTGAGTCTGCTGGAAGTTGCCGAACGAACCCATCAAGGGCCGCGCATGGCCGACATGGATTGGAACATGGGCCTCTACGCCAAGATGAACGAACTGGCCCAACGCTTCGAGATCGAGGTGCCGCCCAACTCCTGGGACCATTTTCACAACAAAGACGACGCCTTGGCGGAGCGGGCTCTGCAGGCCGGCATCGCCTTTCTGGTCGAGTCTGGCACCTACTGCATCCAGACCGAGCGCGCGGTGCGGTTCACCGAGGACGAGATCCGAGAGGCCGTCGCCGCCTCGCCGCGCCAGGTGATCATGGGCGAGGGAGACGAAGCCTGTGTCATGGGCGAGGGGCCGGTCGATCTGCCGCCGATGCGCGGCACCCAGTACCTGCACGGTCCCTTTGAAGACGAGATCGTCGTCGACGTGGCCAAGTGCTACATCGAGACGATCGGCTGCAGCTATCTGGAAGGCTATAACTTTCGTCAGCTCGACGGGCGCGAGATTCACGGCGTGCCACTGGAGGTCGCGGCAGCCAAGCGACAGGTGGCGCGGCTGCGCCGGGCTTTCGAGGAATTGGGGCGGCCGGGCATGGCGCTGGTCTTCTATCCCATCAGCACAGCCGACGCGGTGCTGACCGCGCCCATTGACCCCTTCAAGGGGCTGCGTCCCACGGACGGCGTCCTCCTTTCGCCATTGCCAGATGCCAAGCTGGACCTGGATCATCTCACGGCGGCCATCATTTACGAGCAGTATGGCGCCGTGGCCAAGAACGGGGGCGGCTACTCGATGGCCGGGGGCTTTTGTGGCGGCATCGCGGGGGCCATCATCGAGACCATCGCCAAGGCGATCGTGGCCTGGATGACGCTGCGCGATGCGATCAACGGCGGCGGCATCGGCAACACCCTCTCCATGCGCCAAAAGAAGGTCGTGGTACAGCCGATCCTCAGTTGGGGCTCGTCGGTGTGCTCCCAGGCCCTGGCCAAGCTGAACCCCTTGTGGGGTGGCAGCGGCTGGAACACCTCAGCGGGCATCGGGTCAAGCTCCGGGCCGGGCACCCGCACCCACCTGTGGGAGATCGCCATGGGCGCCATTGGCGCAGGGGCCATCGATCGAGAGCCCTCGGGCAATCGCTGGCACATCGCCACGACCATGAACGCTCGCCACACGCCCTATGAGACGGTCTTTGCCCGCGAGGTCGCGGCGGCCACCCGGCGGGCGGGCATCACCCCAGAGCAGATCCCGGCCATGATGAAAAAGCTCACCCCTGTGCTCGAGGCGATGCCCGTCGAGCCCGGCCGCGATATCCGCGAGTGCTATGACATCCAGGCCAACCGGCCACTAGACTGGTATCTGGCCCTGGCTCGCTCGGTGCAACGCGAGCTGGCGGAGATGCTGGGCCTAGACTTTGGCGAGCTGCTGTGAGAGGCCGCGGGGGGAGAGACTCCCAGCCGCGCAATGGCCGACCAGCGTGACCTACATGGTGGATGTGGCCTCTGAGCTGCAGTTCGTAAGCGACGCGTTATGCTGGCTGGGTCGTCGCCCTATGCTATAATAGCGCCAAACCGGGCGCGATCTGCGGCGCATTGGGTCGGCTCGCGGGCCGCGTGTTGTGGGCTCGCTTGAGCACCGAAAGGGGCATCCTATGGACGAGAACCGACGTCGCCAGTTTCAGGTCTCCATCGTCTATCTCGTGCTTGCCTTGGTGGGCATGTGGCTATTCCAGACGCTGATCTTCCGCCCGTTGATCGTGCGCTGGAGCGAGGTGCCCTACAGTCAGTTCCTCGCTGAACTCGAGCAGGGCAACGTAGAGGAGGTGACCTTGACGGAGGATCGCATCCTCTACACCTGCTGCGAGGCGCCAGAGGGCGATCCACCCAATATGACCTATAACGTGGTGCGCACCGAGGATCCGGACCTGATCGATCGACTCGTCGCAGCCGGCGTCACCTTTCGCGCTCAGCCGCCGGCCAACAATGTGTTGGTCTCGATCCTCGGCTGGATCATTCCGCTTTTGCCCTTTGCGCTGATCTACTTTTTCGTTTTTCGTCGCATGCAGCAGGGCGGCGGCGCTGGGGTCATGTCGATCGGCAAGAGCCGGGCGCGCGAGATCACCGGCGAGATGACCGGCGTCAAGTTCGTCGATGTGGGTGGCGTCGACGAGGTCGAGGTGGAGCTGAAGGAGATCATCGAGTTCCTCAAGGATCCCACGCGTTTCACACGACTGGGAGCCAAGCTGCCCAAGGGCATCCTGCTGGTGGGCCCGCCCGGAACCGGCAAGACGCTGCTGGCCCGGGCCACTGCGGGTGAGGCTGGGGTGCCCTTCTTTTCGATCAGCGGCTCGGACTTTGTCGAGATGTTCGTGGGCGTGGGTGCGGCCCGGGTCCGTGATCTGTTCGTGCAGGCCAAGGCCAAGGCGCCCTGCCTGGTGTTCATCGACGAGATCGACGCCATCGGCCAGTCGCGCTCCACCGTAGGCGCGATTGTGAGCAACGATGAGCGCGAGCAGACCCTAAACCAGTTGCTTTCCGAGATGGATGGCTTTGAGGCCAACGCCGGTGTGGTCATCATGGGCGCCACCAACCGACCTGAGGTGCTGGATCAAGCGCTTCTGCGCCCGGGTCGCTTCGACCGCCAGGTGCAGGTCACCCTGCCCACCGAGACGGGGCGGCGCGAGATCCTCGGCATCCACACGCGCGCGATGCCGCTCGGTCCAGATGTGGACCTCGGCCGTCTGGCCCGCATCACGCCTGGTTTCTCGGGAGCTGATCTGGCCAATATCGCTAACGAGGCGGCCCTCTTGGCCGTGCGTCGTGACAGCGACGTGATCGCCATGCAGGATTTCGATCTGGCCATTGAGCGGGTGGTGGCTGGCTTGCAGCGCAAGATGCCTCTCAGCGAGCAGGTCAAGCGCCGAGTGGCCTACCACGAGGGCGGCCATGCCCTGGTGGCCCAACTGCTCCCCAATACGGATCCGGTGCACAAGGTGAGCATCATCCCCACCGCCAAAGGCGCCTTGGGCTACACGATGCAAATGCCCGAGGAGGATCAGTACCTGCTCACCGAGGGTGAACTCAGGGAACGCATGGCCGTGATGCTCGGCGGTCGGTCGGCAGAGCTGCTGATCTTCGCCGAGGCCACCACAGGGGCCGCGAACGATCTCGAGCGGGCGACCGAGGTGGCGCGACGGATGGTGACCGAGTTCGGCATGACTCAGGCGCTCGGCCCGGTGCGCTATGCCGACAATGCCGGCTCGGGCTACCTCAGCCAACGCCTCGGTCTGCGTCAGGAGCTTAGCCCCGAGACCTCACGGATCATCGATCAGGAGGTGCGGCGTCTGGTGGACGAGGCCCAAGATACGGCCACCGAGTTGCTGACCGCCCACATCGAGGCATTGCACCAGATCGCCACCATCTTGATCGACAAAGAGGTGATCAATGGCGACGAGATCGCACGCATCGCGGGCAACCGGCGATCGGTTGAGGGCTAGCGGCGCCGATCGTACGGCCTGCCATCGTCAAGTGCGAACAAGGCAGGCGCATGGCTGAGCGAGCCGAGGGGGGCGGAGGGATCTGCTCGGGACGTACCCAGACCCCTCGCTTGGCTGTGCCTTGGGAGCATTTTGCG
>JAFGLK010000135.1 GCA_016928125.1 Anaerolineae bacterium | reverse complement strand
TCGCGGGCCATGGGCACCTCGACGGTCTTGGCCTCGGTGTATTGGCGCAGGTGGCCCTCCCAGCCTCGGTGATAGAGGTCAAGGATCACGTCTGGCGCACCCAGAGCGTGCAGGATGGGCCAGTTGAGCAGGTTCTCGGCGGCATCGTCTGGGCCATCGTCACCGCCCCAGCGCGGTACGCAGAGCAGATAGCCCCGATCGTCAAAGTAGTGGGCGTAGAACTGCTGGCAGGCCACCGTCTGGGCGCGCAACAGCTCGCGCTCTAGCAGCGCCCAGTGGGGCACCGCAGTCGGGCTGTTGACCTCAACAACGGCTGGACAGAATGTGGATGCCATGATCGTCTCGCCTCCAATGACTGTGAAATTGCCAATCCGCCACGGCGACACTCGACGCGCCTAGCTTTTTCAGTCTAGCCTGCTTATATCATCGCGCCGCGGAGGCGTCAACCTGGTGACTGTTCGGGTTTTCGAAGCAATGCACTATGCGAAGTGACGATAGGTGGTATCAACCCCAGGCTCGAGTCACCATATGTAGTGGCGGGCTGTACGCCTATCTGGGTTGGCGCATCTCTGGTCGAAATCAACCCCACCACATATTGGGCATCGTTCTGGCGAGAGCTACTACAGGTAGCGGGTTCGAGTGGCGCCGATTTGCTTCGAAAACCCTGTTGATGCACCGGTTGACACGAGGCGGAGCCAGAGATAAGATGAGAAGTAGGGGGACAACATGCTATCGAGAAGGACTGGGTGGAGCCTTTCAGCAGCGCAGATCTTGGGCATCCTGGCGTTCACTCTGGCCCTGTTCTTTATGTTCTCTTTTGCAGGCAAATCAGTCGAAGCCTATCGTCTGCGCAATTGGCGTGATGAGCTGCGCCGCGAACTGGCTCAAATGGAACGCGAGCGTGCCGAGCTCGTGAATGAGATCCAGTATCGTCAGTCGGCTGCCTGGCAAGACCAGGCTCTGCGAGATTCTGGCTGGCTTCCTCCTGACGAAATCAGAGTGGTGCCTGTGCCAGGCGATGCTTCCAGTCCTGCCCCCTTGGTTGACTCTCCAGACAAGGTCGTTGCGCAACCAGAGCCCTGGCTTCTCTTTGATAACCCGAACTGGCGGGCATGGATAGATCTCTTGCGGGGGCAGGGCGAGGGGGCCCGTTAGGGTCGCAGGATCGCCAGTTCGCAAAGGGCGTGTGGTGGGCAACCATTCTGAGGAATTGTGACTTGTTTGAGAGAGTTGCTTAAATATGGTAAAATAGGAGAAATGTGTATTCGCCCGTCGGCAGAGGAGCGATGACCGTGACCGAGCGCGAGCGGAAGCTTGATCCCGAAGAGAGCGCATACTGCCCGCCCTCCTGGCGTTGGATGCGCCCCTTGACTCGAGACGATCTGTATACAGGACGCGTGCACCGGGTGTGGCGTCCCCCGACGGATGTCTTTGAGATCGGGGGCGATATCGTCATCCAGGTCGAGATCGCCGGCATGCGCGATGAGGATTTCGAGATCTCCCTGGTCGACCAACGTCTGCTGATCGCCGGCCAGAGGCGTCATCTGGAAGGCAGGCGCGTATACCAGAACATGGAGATCAACTATGGCGAGTTTCGGGCAGAGGTGCAGCTGAATCTGCCTCTGGATGAAGAGGGGATCAGCGCGACGTACGAGAATGGCTTTCTCTTCGTACGGCTCCCTAGAGCCAAGGAACATCGCGTGCGGGTTCAGGTACGGACGGACCAGAGCCGTCCAGGCCAACCTGAGGCTGTCGAAGGTCAGCCATAGTACGTTGCGGAGACGATCAGGTGTGAGCGCCATGCTACCGGGCGCAAAATGATAGAGATAGATGGGTATGTCCGCGTTGTTACGCAAAAAAACAGGTGGAGCCAACGCTCCTCATCACGCAGGCGAGGACGAGCCAGCGGTTCCTGAACAATTGCCTGTGTTGCCCCTCAAGAACACGGTGATCTTTCCCCTCACGGTGGTTCCTCTCTTGGTTCAGACGCAGAAATCGATTCGTTTGATCGACGAGGCAGTCGCTGGCGACCGGCTGGTGGCTCTCTCGGCTCTGAGAGATCCAGAGATCGAGGATGCTGGTCCGGATGATGTGCAGGCGATGGGCACGTTGGCCATCGTGCATCGGCTGGCTCGCGCATCAGATGGCGATCTGCATCTGATTGTGCAAGGATTGGAACGCATCCGAATCGTCGAGTTCACCCAGAGCGAGCCCTACATGCGCGCACGTGTCGAGATCGCCCCAGACCAGATTCAGGAAGGCGTCGAGACGGAGGCGCTGATGCGCAGCATTGGCGGTTTGTTTGAGCGCCTGGCCGACGTGGCGGCCTATATTCCTGAAGAGGTGGTCTCCAGTATCACCGAGACAACTGACCCGCGGCAGTTGGCCTATACAGTGGCGACCAGTATCCGCATGAGCATGGCCGTGCGTCAGGAGATTCTCGAGTTTGACCTGGTGAGCGACAAGCTGCGCCGCTTGCTCGATGTCCTCACCCGTGAGGTCGACGTGCTCGAATTGGGCAAAAAGATCCAAACGGACGCACAATCGGGCATTGAGAAGGTGCAGCGCGAGTACTTTCTGCGTGAGCAACTCAAGGTAATTCAGCAGGAGCTGGGCGAGGAGAACGAACAAGCCGCGGAGGTCCGTCGCCTGCGAGCTCGAGTGGAGGCTGCAGGCATGCCTGCAGAGGCCGAGGCCGAGGCCGTGCGCGAGCTCGACCGTTTGGCTGCGCTGCCCACGGCTGCGGCCGAATATGGGGTCATTCGTACCTATCTGGACTGGCTGCTCTCGCTTCCTTGGCAGGTGACGAGCGAGGACAAGCTGGATGTGAGAGAGGCGCGGCGCGTGCTCGACGAAGATCATTATGACCTCGAGCGCGTCAAGGAGCGCATCCTCGAATACCTGGCCGTACGCAAGCTACGCCAGGAGCGGGCCGAATTACACGAGGAAGGAGGTGAACACAAGGATCGCATCAGACGCGAACGGGAGGGGGCTATCCTATGCTTTGTCGGCCCTCCGGGAGTTGGCAAGACGTCGCTGGGACAATCGGTAGCCCGCGCCATGGGGCGCGAGTTTATCCGCCAGTCTGTGGGCGGCGTACACGACGAAGCCGAGATCCGTGGGCATCGGCGCACCTACATCGGCGCCATGCCGGGACGCATTATTCAGGCCATTCGTCGGGCAGGCTCTCGAAATCCGGTGTTCATGCTGGATGAGGTCGACAAGATCGGTGCAGACTTTCGCGGAGATCCCTCATCGGCGCTCCTCGAAGTTCTGGATCCTGAGCAGAATCGAGAGTTTCGCGATCACTATCTGGGTGTGCCATTCGATCTCTCACGGGTGATGTTCATCACGACGGCCAATGTGCTGGACACGATCCCGGCTCCATTGCGAGATCGGATGGAGATACTCCATCTGTCAGGATACACCGAAGAGGAGAAACTGAAGATCGCTCAGGGCTACTTGATAGCCCGACAGATTCGCGAGAACGGATTGCGGCCTGAGGAGATCGCCTTTGAGGAGCCAGCGCTACGGCAGATCATTAGAGCCTATACGCGCGAGGCGGGGGTGCGCGAGCTTGAGCGCCAAATTGGCGCCATCTGCCGCAAAGTGGCCACCAGAATCGCCTCGGGCTCCGAGGAACGGGTGCTCATCAAAGCCGAATCGATACCCAGCTACCTACGCAAGCCTCTGTTCTACCAAGAGGTCGCTACACGTACCGCGGTTCCTGGCGTAGCGACCGGGCTGGCCTGGACGCCCACCGGCGGTGACATTCTGTTCATCGAAGCGACCAAAATGAAGGGCGATAACCGGTTCATGCTCACCGGGCAGCTTGGCGAGGTGATGCGTGAGTCAGCGCAGGCGGCGCTAAGCTATGTGCGATCCAAGGCCGAGACCCTGGGCATTGACGAGACGGCCTTTGAGCAGACAGATATTCATCTGCATATCCCCGCAGGGGCTATCCCCAAAGACGGGCCATCGGCAGGCGTGACTATGGCCACGACCCTGGCTTCCCTGATGAGGAATGAGCCCGTCAATGGCCATTTGGGGATGACTGGGGAGATTACCCTGCGCGGACAGGTTCTGCCCGTCGGGGGCATCAAAGAGAAGTTGCTGGCAGCCCATCGTGCAGGCCTTGATACGGTGTGTTTGCCGCGCAGGAACGAAAAGGATCTCGAGGAATTGCCCTCCGAGATCCAAGAGGAAATGAACATCATTCTCGTGGACCGCGTGGAGCAGGTCTTCGAGGTAGCATTCGAAGACTTACAGAGGGATAAACGTGTCAAGAAGAGGAAGAACAAGACCGGACCAGAGGGGTTCGGAGAGGATGCAATGGCGCAAGGTTGACCTACATCTCCATACGCCAGCATCGAAGGACTATCAGGAACAAGGGATCACATATCTAGATATACTTAAGAAAGCTGAGGCAGAGAGCCTCGACATCATCGCTTTTACGGATCACAATACCGTCGCAGGCTATGCCGCGATGCATCAAGAGATCTCGGATCTGGAGCGCTGGGAGGCCGCAGGGCGGTTGCGGCCGGAGGAGAAGAAGCGACTCGAGGAATATCGCAGGCTGTTGGACAAGATCCTGGTCTTGCCAGGTATGGAGCTAACCGCCACTTTTGGCTTCCATATCCTGGCCATTTTCGACGAGAAGACACCCATCCGCAGCCTCGAGCATGTGCTGCTCAGCCTCAATGTCCCGTTTGATTCGCTGGATGAGGGGGATACTGAGGTGGGCGCCACCAGCGACGTGCTCACAGCCTACCGCATCATGGCCGACGCCGGAGCCTTGGTGATCGCCGCCCATGCCAACTCGAGCCACGGTGTCGCGATGTTCGGCTTTGGGTTCGGCGGGCAGACGCGCATCGCCTATACCCAGGATCCACATCTGCATGCCCTTGAGGTGACCGATCTGGAGAGTCGTAGGAGGCGCTCTACCGCTTCCTTCTTCAACGGCTCTCGACCGGAGTATCCCCGGCGCATGCATTGCATCCAGGGCTCCGATGCCCATCGCATCTCGGGTCGAGGCAAGAATCTGGGCGTAGGCGAGCGCACCACCGAGATCCTGTTGCCCGAGGTAAGCTTCTCGGGGCTTAAGGAGGTCTTTCTCGGGAAGGATTTCGCACGCACACGTCCTTCTCGCCGCGCTGCTGAGGAGCCCTTTGATCACGTGTTGGCTGCGCGCAACGAGGGGCCCACGATCGTGCAGAGTTTCCATGAGAGCATGACGCGCCAGGGCGGGCGATTGCACGCCATCTTGCGGGATGTAGTCGCTTACGCGAACGGCAATGGCGGCACCATCTATATCGGCATCAGCCCCAACACCAAGGTTGCTCCCAAAGGCGTGCCCGACCCGCAGGCCGCCATGGCCGAACTCAAGGGTGAGATCGACCACTTGGTAACGCCGCCGCTCACGCCGGAACTCAGCGTGGTCAACAGCCAGGGCAAGGATATCATCCGCGTGGTCGTGCCCAAGGGCGAGGACCGCCCCTACGTTCTGGAGGGGAGCAAGATCTACATCCGCCAGGAAACCGAGACGAACCTGGCCATGCGAGATGAGATCGTGGCGCTCATCGAGCGCACCCTGGAGGAGCCAGGCCGCAAGGCGCAAGCCCCTGCACCAGCTCGCCCTGCCCCTCAGGAAAAGCAGCCCCCCAAGAAGCAGGAGCAGCCCGCACCCGTAGCGCAGAGCGCAGCGGCTCCCCCTGTTCAGGACGGCAGGGTAGCCCCACCTCGCACTGGCGTAGAGATTGTCGACTCAGAGGAGCGAGAAGGCGTGCTCTACCATACCATGCGCGATCTGCGGGATGGTGGCGAGGTGCACAATGTGACCCGCTCATCGGCGCGCAGGCTGTGGCGCTATGCCATCGCGCTCAAGGAAAAGGGCACCTTTGCCGAGAACAAGGTCACCTGGAAGGATAATTTGGGGCTGTGGCACAAATACCTGCGTTCAGGGCGCCCCCATTATGATCTGGTTCAGAAGGATCGGGACAAGGGCATTCACATTTACTATGGCGTGAGCGATGATGGCATCCATGGGCCGTGGCGCAGTGTGGTGGGCGTGGATGAGGCATGAGGGAGCAGATCCCATCTCTGTGGCGAATTCGCCCCTTTGAGATGTCTGACTATGAGGCCGTCTTTGATCTCTGGCGCCATGCTGGCGGGGGCGTCACGCTGAGACCTTCGGATTCGCGTGAGGAGATCGCCAAGAAACTCACCCGTGACCCCGAGCTCTTCCTTGTGGCCGAGATCGACGGCCAGGTGGTGGGCGTGATCATGGGCGCCTGGGATGGCCGACGGGGCTGGCTGCACCACCTCACAGTGGCTGAGGCCTTTCGAAATTGGGGCGTGGCCACGGCTCTTGTGTGCCAGGTGGAAGAGGCCCTCAGGGCCAGAGGATGTCTCAAGGTGAACCTGCTGGTGCGCGAGAGCAACCAGGCGGCTCGTCAACTCTACAGGCATCTCGGGTATGCCGAGATGGGCGAATTTCTGCCCATGGGCAAGGAGCTTCAGGAATAGACGGGGCTCCGGTCTGAGAGCCGTGCCTACACGCGCGCACGCCGATGACCTCGTACTGAGGAGATGGCCGCGGCCATCTCCTCAGATGCTTACAGGGGCAGTAGCGACTCGGGCCCGTCGCGACGATCGAGGATGGTCGTGGGGCCGGGCCTCATCTTTTCGGCATGATATCCCACACAGGAGCGATCCTATTCGGACAAGGGTGTCAGGAGCTGGGCCGCAACTTCCTGACGAGCTCTCCCCAGGAGAACTCGGCGTTTCGCAGACGATGCACGAAAGGTTCGGTGATGTTTGAAATTGTGTTTCTGGGCACCTCGGCATCGGCGCCTTCGGTGGATCGAGGTCTATCCGCCACCCTGGTGCTCTTTCGCGATCAGCGCTTCCTCATCGATTGCGGCGAGGGGACCCAGCGCCAGTTGCTCAGAAGCGGGTTCGGCTTCCGCAAGCTGGACAAGGTTCTGCTGACCCATGGTCACCTGGATCACATTCTCGGCCTGGGCGGCCTGGTATCGACCTTTTCGCGTTGGGAAGCCATCGATACAGTCTCCATCTACGGTGGGCGCTGGGCTCTTCAGAGAGTTGAGGATCTCATGAAGGTCGTCCTGCGCAGCGACGAGGTGGACATGAACATCGATTTTCTGCCCATTCGTCCGGGCATCATCTGGAGCAACGATGCAATGACCATCTCGGCCTTTCCTGTATCCCATCGAGGGCCGGGCTGCTTTGGGTTCATTTTCGAGGAACGGGGAAGGCGGCCTTTCCTGGTGGAAAAGGCCGAGGCGCTGGGCGTGCCGCGCGGCCCCGAACGTCGCAGGTTGGTGGCGGGGGAGTCCATCTCGCTGCCGGATGGGACCATCATCCATCCCGAGCAGGTGCTAGGTGAGGAGGTCAAAGGCACCAAGATTGTCCATGTCGGAGATGCGGGCAGAACGGATAACTTGGTGGAGGTCTGTCAAGATGCGGACGCCTTGATCATCGAGGCGACCTACACTTCATTCGAAGAGGAGATGGCCCTGCGGTTTGGGCATCTCACCGCAGCGCAGGCCGCAGAGCTGGCGGCAGCGGCCAACGTGAAGCATCTTTTTCTGGTGCACCTGTCGCGCCGCTATTCCGATCGACAGATTGCCAGGGAAGCGGAAGAGATCATGCCCCATACCCACGTGCCGCGCGATCTGGACCACTATCGGATTGTCAGAGGCTCTGCGCTCAAGATCGGAGGAGCAGAGAGCGCGATCGGCTCCGGTCAGTAGCCTGGATCACTGGCCAACACCATGACGGAAAGGGCCAGCATGTGCCCCACGTGATCCAGCTTTGTCGTGTCGATCGTGGCGACCGTGTCAACGGGCCTATGCGCCAGGGCATCGCTGCCGGCCCAGGTGATCGTGACCGAAGGGGATTCTGTCTTGGGAGCGGGCCACACTTCAGGATCGGCGTGAAGGCCCATCGCATGAGTGGCAAGGGGCGTCCTCACCTGGCGCGCGGATCGGCGGACGACCTCATGCAGGCGCTCGCTGGAGGATTGCCAGATCACGGCGCTTTCACCAGTGCCGGCACCCACGCCCTCGATCTGGATGGCCGCGATCACGTTGTAGGCTTCTGCGAACCCGATGCGCGCTTCCAGGAAGCGCTCCACGTCGACGGGCTCATGGAACTCGCGCCCGACCCAGGCCACAAAGATGATCGTCCGCTTGGGAGCGTAGTCGCCTTGCTTGAGTGTGCGAATCATCTCGAGCATCGTGGCGATTCCACTGGCGTTGTCGTTGGCGCCGGGGTAGAGCGTCCCATCGGGGTGGCGCCCCAGTCCGTCATAGTGGGCTGTGACGATCACGGCATCGCTATCCATGATCATATCTTTCCCGGGCCAGAAGGCGATCACGTTCCGCACGGGTACGTTGGATTGCTGCTTCGTGGGCACAGCCAACGCTGCGCGCCAACCTGTTGGGATGTAGATGGCCTCCTCACCCTCACGGCTGATTTGCACCAGCTCCTCGAGAGCGGGCGCCTCATCGGGCAGCAGGCGCTCCACCAGCTCCCGGCTGACCAGCGCATGGGGCACTGGAATGCCGGAAAGCGGCTCCCAGGCGGGCATCTCGTACCGGTGAACTTCTAGCGCGTAGCCACCCACAGGCGCAGGCTCAGAGGCGTCATCTACCGGGTTGTCTTGAGCCATGGTCAGCAAGCCGGCATGCGGCAGATGCTGACCGTCTCTAAACACTTGGGGCCAAACCTGCAGGATGACGCGCTCTCCATGCTCCAGCTCTGCACGGCTGATGCCGAACTTGCGAGCCGTCTCGACCTCATCCCATACCCACTGTGCACCTGATGCCACAATGACGATTTCGCCGGCGCCGACGCCGCCAATGTCATAGCGGCCGATGTGCTCGACAAAGTCGCTCCCATAGGTGATCGGCATCTGGGCGCCGTCGGGGCTGCGCAATACGAGGCTGGGCGGGGCGCTGAAGACGCGATAGTTCTCGGTCAAGTTCTGATAGAATCCATCATGGTTGTCACCGGCCGGCTGAAGGCCAAGTTGCTCAAAACGCTCGGCGATCCATTCAGCGGCTCGATCCGCCCCCTCTGTGCCTGCCAGTCTGCCCTCAAAGGAAACATCGGACAGGGTCCGAACATCTTGCAGCGCCTTAGCACCGTTAAAGGCCTCGGCACTTGGTGCAAAGGAATTGTAGAGGCTGGTGCTGCGCAGCATCCAACGGGTGCCCAGCGTCGCTACGAGCAGCGCGGCCATGGTGTAGCGGTTGAACAACCCTCGGAAGGTCAACGTCAGCCGTTCGGTGAGCCAACGCAGACCCTCCCCCAGGAAGAGGAAACCCAAGATGGCCAGGAAGAAGGCCAGGCCAGGGTAGAGCGTCGCCCAGGGATGACTGCGAAAGCTGCGCCAGGAGTTAGCCAGCATCACGGACCACTCGGGGACATCATAGTAGATGATCGCGGGCAGACCATATTCGCCGTCAGCCCCGAGACCGCCTCCAATGAACACACCCAGAAAGCCCAATTCGCCCAGGATCATCAAGACCGCACCCATTTCGAGGAACGCAAGGCTCACCATGGTGGGCCAGACGTTAGGCAACACATGAGCGCTGAGCACCTG
>JAFGLK010000134.1 GCA_016928125.1 Anaerolineae bacterium | reverse complement strand
GCCCAGATCGTGGCGGCGGGCAAGCATGTCTGGTATGACAAACCAGCCGGTGAGGATTGGCTCGAGTGGCAACGGGTGGCGGCCCAGGCTCGGGAGCGCGGGCTGTTGATCCAGATGGGCTACATGTTCCGGTATCACGAGGGCTTCTGCCAGATCGCCGAGTGGGCGCGCTCCGGCACTCTGGGCGAGATATTCAGCGTGCGCGCCCACATGTCCACGAACATCTCCGCCGAGGCGCGGCGCGTCATCGCGGTGCATCGGGGCGGCATCTGGTTCGATCTGGCGGGGCACATGCTGGATCAGATCGTTTGGATGCTCGGGCGGCCCGAGAAGGTCACGTCGTTTTTGCGACACGACGACCAGATCGTCCCTGGCTTCCCCGACAACACGCTGGTGGTGCTCGAGTACGCCCGCGCCCTGGCCATGGTGGACATTGCCGCCATGGAGCCCAGCCCCAGGGCGCGTCGCTTTGAGGTGTACGGCACGCAGGGCAGCGTCATTCTGCTGGAGCCGTTTGAGCCGGCGCACACCATCCGCCTGTGCCTCGACGAGGCCAGAGGCGGCTATGGTCGGGGCGCTCAGATGGTGCCAGTGGCCCCTCAGAGCAGACAGTCGCTCTACGAGCTGGAGTTGGCGGCCTTTCTGCGAACCCTGGCCGGAGAACAACCGCCCGATCGCTCCCTGGAGCACGAGTCGCTCGTGCAGGAGACGCTCCTGCGGGGCACCGGTGTCCTCTCAGATCAGTAGGATCTGACAACCACAGGGGGCTTCGGCCCCCTGTGGTGGGACCGGGTCGCGCTATCCGCGTCCGATAAAGGGCTGTGTGATGGGCAGCATGGTCAGCTCGAGCACGTTCGTCTGCGGCGGCAGGGTCACCATCAGCAGCACCGCCCGCCCGATCTCCTCGGTCGACATCATGGGCGCGGTGTCGCCCGCGCGGCGCTCGACCATCACGTTGCCCGGATGGATGCAACTGGCCGCGATGCCGTAGGGTCGGCCCTCAAGGGCCGTGGACATGGTCAGCCCCCAGATGGCCGCCTTGGCGGTGGTGTAGGGCGCCATCTCCTCACGCGAACGCTGGGCCGAGATGCTCCCGATATTCACGATACGCCCTCCGCCAGCCTTTTTCATGATGGCAAAGGCCTCGCGCGTGCACAGGAAGGGCGCCGTCACGCTGGCCTCCATGACGTTGTTCCAAGCCTCCAATGACAGTTCATCGATGGGGCCGCCATCGAAAGCCCCAGAGGCGTTCACCAGGATATCGAGCTGCCCAAAGCGCGCCATCGTCTGGGCAAAGAGCGCCTTGACCTGATCCTCTTTGGCGCCGTCGGTAGGAATCGGTATCACCTGGGCGCCGCCCGCGCCCAACTCCTCAGCCGTCGCCTCGAGTCGCGCCACCGTGCGCCCGGCGATGACCACCGCGCAGCCTTCATCCGCCAAGGCCCTGGCGATCCCCTTGCCGATGCCGCTGCCGCCCCCTACGACGATCGCGACTTTTCCGTCCAGTTGACCCATGTCCTTTTCTCCTTCTATGCGTGGCTGCGAGCACCCATGTTGTGCCGTGAGGCGCGTTCAATGTACCATAGAGGCGCATGCCCGAGCAACTACCTGTTGTCCTGGGCCGGAGGTCACATCCAGCGCGCCGGTGTGCGAGAGCCGCCCTGGCCAGGGCGGCTCTCGTTGATCATCTGTTCCAGCGCGTGGGCTACACGCCAGCGATGAACTCCTCGGTCAAGCGGCGCGCCGTGTCATCGTCATACTGCTCCGGCGGCGACTTCATAAAGTAGGAGGAGGGCCCCTTGACGGCGCCCGACTCCTGGCGATCCAGGGCGATCTTGCAACAACGCACGGCGTCGATCACCACGCCGGCCGAGTTGGGCGAATCCCACACCTCAAGTTTGAGCTCGAGCTTGAGCGGCACCTCGCCAAACGTGGTGCCATCCATCTGGATATAGCAGAACTTGCGGTCTGTGAGCCAGGGCACGAAATCGCTCGGGCCGACGTGCACGTCGTCGTGGCCCATCTCATAGTCAAGCTGGCTGGTAACGGCATTGGTCTTGGAGATCTTTTTCGACTCGAGGCGATCGCGCTCGAGCATGTTGAAAAAGTCCATGTTGCCGCCAAAGTTGAGCTGATAGGTGTGATCCAGACGCACGCCACGCATGCGGAAGAGATGGGTGAGTACGCGATGGGTGATCGTGGCCCCGACCTGGCTCTTGATGTCGTCGCCGATGACCGGCAAGCCACGCTCGGCGAAGCGGGCCTGCCAGTAGGCCTCTCGCGCGATAAAGACCGGGATGCAGTTCACCATGCCGCAGCCCGCATCCAGAATCTGCTGTACGTACCATTTGGTGGCCATCTCTGAGCCCACAGGTAGGAAGTTGATCACCACGTCGGTATGCGTATCCTTGAGAATGCCGACGATATCGGCCGTCTGGCCAGGCGCCTTGGTGATGCGCTCTTTCAGATAACGCCCCAAGCCGTCATGGGTCATGCCGCGCGAGACCGGCACCCCTAGATGGGGCACCTCGGCGAACTTGATCGTGTTGTTGGGCCCCTTCCAGATCGCCTCAGAGAGATCACGGCCCACCTTTTCCGAATCGATGTCGAAAGCTGCCGTGAACTCGATGTCGCCCACATGATATTCCCCAACCCGAGCGTGCATCAGGCCTGGGATGAACTGGTCGTCGGGCGCGTTCTTGTAGAACTCGACGCCCTGAACCAGCGAGGCGGCACAGTTTCCCACACCAATGATAGCCACTCTCACTTTGTCTGCCACGGATTTTCCTCCCCTACGTATATCTACATTGTTGACCAAGCGCTAGGCAACGCGCCCATGATACCCGATGTGAGACGCGCCGTCAAAGATTCATCCATGCTCGCGCCATGGCCGCGTCTCAAGGGGCGATCGACATCAGGTCGACAGGCCGCCCGTTCAGCTCGGGCCTCTCGATCAGGCGCCAGCCAAGGCGTGCATAGAAGGCGCCCTTGTCAGGGGTAAAGAGATAGAGCCTCTCGACCCGCAAGTCTCTCGCTTCTGCCACGACGCGCTGGACCAACATCGAGCCGATGCCCTGGCGACGGTAGTCAGGGTGCACATAGACGCTGGCCAACCAAGGCGAGAGATGGGGATGCGTCTCGAGGTCTTGGCTCACCAGGCTAGCGGACCCTACCAGGGTCTGACCGGCGAGGGCGACGAAGGCAGTGGGGATTGCCCCCACATTCAGACGCCGCCCCACCGATTCCAAGTATCGCTCTGGCGTACTCCCAGGGTGTAGATCCCACCATTGCGCATAGAACCAGCGGGCCAGTGTCGGCACCCAGTGAGGCACGTCAGCGAGATAGGTGATCCGGATCATCTCGGGCGAACCTTCCTTTCGAGCGTGCGCAGCACCATGTGGACCTTTGACCGAAGGTCACAGCGATGGTATGCTCTGATACAGTCTGCGGGAAACGATAAGAGCCCTGAGCGCCGAGGCAAGCCATGTTCAATGTATGCGCACGGTGCGGCATGTACCGCGCTGACAAGGCGATCTCGGGCGACGGAAGCCATGCGATCTGTCCAGAGTGCGGGCATGCCCACGCCTTTCTGCGCCTGCCCCTGCTGCTGGTCTCGGGGGCCAGCGGCGCCGGCAAGTCGACTGCCTGCCATCATTTGCTCGGCCAGGAGTCACGTGTAGTCGTGTTGGACTCTGATATCCTCTGGCGACGCGAGTTCGACCAACCTGAGACGCATTATCGTGATTACTTTGAGCTCTGGTTGCGCATGTGCAAGAATATCGGCCAATCTGGGCGCCCCGTGGTGCTCTTTGGCGCCGGTTTCGGCGTGCCAGAGAATCTCGATCCGTGTGTCGAGCGGCGCTATTTCTCGGCGCTGCACTATCTCGCCTTTGTCTGCGATGAAGACGAACTGACACGGCGCCTGCGCGCGCGTCCGGCCTGGCGCAACAGCTCTCACGAAGCGTTTGTCAAGGAGCATGTGCGCTTTAACGGCTGGTTCAGAGCGAATGCCCGTTCATACGAGCCGCCCATCACGCT
>JAFGLK010000133.1 GCA_016928125.1 Anaerolineae bacterium | reverse complement strand
TGATGTGGAAGGGCACGAGGCATTCGATTGTTGTCTGATGACCTGAGCGGGCTGGTTCCCGGCTCCACAGCGATGTGCGCGTCTAGCCTCGAAGCGCGTCACGTCGTCTACGCCGGAAATAGACATTTTCGCTGGAATTACTTGATTATTCTACGGTTCTGAGCGATAATGCGGACCAGTTCGCCAATTCCGGTGGCTGAGCTGCGCTCCTAAAGGATGGGGTTTCATGTCAGAGGAACATGCCGATATCATCGTTTATGGTACGACGTGGTGTCCAGACTGTCGCCGCGCCAAGCATTTTCTTGGCGAGCATCGCATCCATTACCACTGGATCGATATCGAACAGGACGACCAGGCCATGGAGCGGGTCCGTGAGCTGAACCAAGGCCGGCGCATGATCCCAACGATCCTCTTTCCCGACAATTCGATCATGGTCGAGCCCTCGAATGCCGAGCTGGCGAAAAGGCTGGGCCTCTCTACGCGGGCGGAGAGCACCTTCTACGACGTCATCATCATCGGGGGTGGTCCAGCCGGGCTCTCGGCAGCGATCTATACCAGCCGTGAGGGACTGGACACGCTGGTGATCGAGAAGGATATCCTGGGTGGCCAGGCTGGGGTGACCCAGACCATCGAGAACTATCCCGGCTTTGTGGAGGGCATCAGCGGCCAGGAATTCGGAGAGCGCTTGGCTCAGCAGGCGCGGCGTTTCGGTGGTGAGATCCTACTGACCCAAGCCGTCTCTGGCCTGCGCGTCAATGGCCGCTATCGCGAGGTGCTCACGACCGACGGCCACTGCTATGCAGCCCGGGCCGTGCTCATCGCCACGGGGGCGCGCTATCGGCGTCTCGAGGTGCCTGGCGAGGAGGAACTCATCGGCGTCAATGTCCATTTCTGCGCCACCTGCGACGGTGCCTTTTACAAAGGCAAGGAGCTCCTGGTGCTGGGGGGTGGAAACAGCGCCTTTGAGGAGAGCCTCTTTCTTACCCGCTTTGCCAGGCGGATTACGATCGCCACCCATGGCCCCGATATCAAGGCCAGTCGCGTCTTGCAGGAAAAGGTGGCCGAGCAGGAGGCCATCTCTGTGTACACGAATCATGACGTGCAGGCATTCCTTGTGGAGAAGGGGCAGCTCGCCGGGGTGAGGATCAAAGATCTGGACACTGGCGAGATCAAGGAGTGGCATCCTGACGGCGTGTTCGTTTTCATCGGTGTCACGCCCAACAGCGGCTTTCTGCCGCCAGAGATCCAGCGCGATGGAGCCGGCTTTGTGCTTACCGATCGCGCCATGCAGACATCTATCGAGGGCGTGTTTGCCGCCGGCGACGTCCGCGAGGGCGCCACGCCGCAGGCCGCGTCGGCGGTAGGCGAGGGGGCTGCGGCGGCGATTATGATCCGCGAGTATCTCCAGTCCGTGGGCTAGACTCAGACGAGAACCAACCCCACGTATCCTTACTATTGAGCGCTGTCTCCTGGGGGCGTGACGCATGCAGACCAAGCTCGGGCCAGTGGTGCTGTTCGGCTCTGGCGAGATCGCGGCCAGCGCGCAACCCGTCTATGAAGCCGTGCTGTGCCCATTCAAGGCGCCTGTACGCCTCTCCATTCTGGAGACGCCGGCTGGCTTTCAGCTCAATTCGGCGGAGGTGGCCGGCGCCGTGGCCGAATACCTGCAGGTGCATCTGCAGAACTATCGCCCCGAGGTCAGTGTGATCCCGGCACGCAAGCGCGGCACGCCCTACAGCCCCGACAACCCCGAGATCCTCACGCCCATGCTCACCAGCCAAGGCATCTTCCTTGGCCCTGGCAGTCCCACCTATGCAGCCCGCCAGTTGCGGGATAGCCTGGCCTGGCGCATCCTTCAGGCCCGCCATCGTCAGGGCTACCCGATCATCATGGCCAGCGCCGCCACCATCGCTGCCAGCGCCTATGCCTTGCCCGTATACGAGATCTACAAAGTCGGCGAGGATGTCCATTGGAAGCCTGGCCTCGATTTCTGGAACCCCTTTGGTCTGTCGTTGGTGTTCGTGCCTCACTGGAACAACAACGAGGGCGGCGAAAAGCACGACACAAGCCGCTGCTACATGGGCCAACCGCGCTTCGAGCGCCTCCTGGCATTACTGCCGGAGGGCCTGACGATCATCGGGATCGACGAGCACACGGCTCTGATCTTGGAGCCGGATGAGGGTATCTGTCGCGTGCTTGGCGTTGGGGGCGCTGTCGTTCTACGCGGCGGAAGCGAGAGACGCTATGAAAGCGGCGAGAGCGTGTCTTGCGATGAACTGGGCCCCTTTGAACGCCCGTCGAACGAGGATATCCCCGCTGAGGTCTGGGAGATGATCGCCCAGGCTGAGGCAGAGCTGCAGGCGAGTGAACAGCCCTCGGATGAGGTTCTGGCTCTGGTGGAAGAGCGGACCAACGCGCGTGCACATAAGGACTGGGCCACCAGCGATCGCCTGCGCGACGAGATCGCAGCGTTGGGCTGGGAGGTGCGCGACACGCCCCAGGGGCCGGAGCTAACGCGCCAGGCATAGCCGCTGCGACAAGCCGATCGCGGATGGAGGGCGGCCACAGCTGGCCGCCCTCTTGGCATCCCAGGGGATGGGGCGGGAGCCTTTTCTACTCCAGAATCGCACCGCGGGTGGCGGGCCCCACGCTGCGTCGGTAGCGCTCCAGAAGCGATCCTTTCTCGAGTTGCGTGCTCTCGGGCAAGGTCCAATGCTCGCGGCGACGGGCCAGTTCCTCCTCTGCGACCAGCAGATCCACCCGCCGCCCGGGGATGTCGATCGCGATCAGATCGCCATCTTCCACCAGGGCAATGGGTCCGCCCAGATAGGCCTCGGGCGTGATGTGCCCGATGCAGGCGCCCTGGGTGGCCCCCGAAAAGCGTCCGTCGGTCACCAGGGCCACCGAGCGCCCCAGCCCCATGCCGATGATGGCCGAGGTGGGCATGAGCATCTCGCGCATGCCCGGCCCGCCTTTGGGGCCCTCATAGCGGATCACCACCACGTCACCCGCCGCGATCTGGCCGCCCAAGATCGCCTCCAGAGCCTCCTCCTCGCGCTCGAACACCCGCGCCGGCCCACGATGGACGAGCATCTCGGACGCCACTCCGGCGCTTTTGACCACTGCGCCCTCGGGCGCCAGGCTGCCATACAACACGGCCAATCCCCCTTGACGATGGACGGGGTCGGCCACGCCGTGAATCACTTGATGGTCGAGGATTTCGCGTCCCGCTACGTTCTCGCCCAGGGTTTTGCCCGTGACGGTCAGACAGTCCGCTCGCACCTTGCCGTGCCTGGCCAGCTCGTTCATCAG
>JAFGLK010000016.1 GCA_016928125.1 Anaerolineae bacterium | reverse complement strand
CGCCATAGTGTCGCGAGCCTTCACACAAAGCACACAAATCTCTGCGCGTTTCTTCATATCTGAAGGCTATACTCCCGACCAGCCGCTTATCGAGGCCTTACTGTTTGCAGAGGCTTTCTGGAGGATATATGCTTACGCGACGGCAATTCCTGGCCGCCCTGATTCCAGGTCTCGCGCTGCTCAGTGGAGCCACGGCCCTGGCCAGTTATCGCAAGAGTGCTTGTCCCCTCTCCGCCGAAGGATTTTGTGTAGGCCCTTGTACGGCCCACGTTGACGACAATGGTGATCTGCTCTGCGACCGCATTGCGGCGCCTGATCCGGCCGAGCCGCAGGTTGTTCAGTCGGACCGGCCGGATCAGCCCGCTGCTGCGGCGCTCCCAGCGCAAGCGGTGAAAAGCGCAGAGCCCACGCCGTCGCGCGAGGTCCAGCCGCAGCCGAGCAGTGCACCGTTGGAGCAACCGACGCCCACGCCCATCGCGGTTCAGCCGACTGAAGGGGCTCGCCCCACGGCCACCGCGACGCGGCAAGCGGAACCCACTCGCCTAGAGCCCACTGCCGATATGCGCGCCGAGATGGTCGTGTTGTGTCCTTTTGGGCTGGTGAATGATCGCTACCCTGGACGTTGCAGGCGCTATGTGGATCGGAACGGCAACGGGATTTGCGATCTCTCCGAGCCGCGACCAGCGGAGCAGAGCCGCCCATGACGCGCAGCGAACGGGACGCTATCGCCTGGTCGCGCTACCGCCACCTCGTCCAGGTCTTGGTTCTGGCATTGGCGCTGGGCGCGGGCTTGCGGCACCTGCTGGTAAGCGGCGCGCCCTCGCCCGAGGCCTATTGCCCGTTCGGGGCGGTAGCGACGGCCGCCTCGCTCGTCGCGGGACGCGGGTTCCTGCGCCAAATCTCCCTCAGCAACGGTCTGGCTCTTGGGATCGTGGCCTTGTCTGCGCTGGGGCTGGGGCGCTTTTTCTGCGGGTGGGCCTGCCCCATCGGCACGCTGAGCGATGGGCTGGCTGGCCTGTCTCGGCGCATCTTTGGCCGCCGAGGCCCCTATCCGTGGCGTGTGCCCCGCCGCCTCGATCGCGCGTTGCGTTGGCTCAAGCTGCTCGTCTTGGGCTGGATCCTGTGGGCCAGTCTCACCGCTGTGGTACCGCCCCTGGCCCCCTTCTGCCCCTATCGCACCCTGTTCGAGCTCAACGTGACCACGGTGCTCAGCCTGTCTGTCGTCGTAACCTTTGGGCTGGTCTCCCTCATGATCGAGCGTTTCTGGTGCCGCTACCTGTGCCCCCTGGGCGCTCTGCTGGCCCCGCTCAACTGGATCTCGGGCTTGAGGCCCAAGGTCGATGCGACGCGCTGCATCGCCTGCGGTCGGTGTGAGCGAATCTGCCCCGCGGCGATCGATCCGGTACGCGATGGCACGGATCATGCCGAATGCGTGCGCTGCTATGCCTGTGTGCAGGCCTGCGGCCGGATTCGGGCCATGTCTTTTGGGTCGCAGACTCCCGGCGGGGAGCGCGCATAAACGGGTATTCAAGGAGTTGCTCATGCCAAGACGTCCAGCGCAAAAATGGACCTCGATCGCCAGGCCAATCACTCAGGCCGCCTTTGTCATCTTTATTCTGGCGGCCTCGATTCGGCATCACACCGCAGCCATCTCGACGGCGTCCACCCACGCCTATTGCCCTTTTGGCGTGATCGCCTCGATCTGGCCGCTGATCACCACCGGCCAATTTGCACCCAAAATCCACATGTCGAGCGCCGTGCTGGGGGCGGGCGTCCTGATCAGCGCACTAGCGGTGGGCTCTTCCTTCTGCGGGTGGGTCTGCCCTTTGGGCGCTCTGGGAGATGGGCTGGCCTGGCTGCGGCGCAAGCTGCGCATCCGGGCGCTCGCCGTACCGGCCAGGCTGGATCGCATCCTGCGCTATGGGCGCTATATCATGCTGGTGGGCATCATCTACGCAACAGCCAGCACCGCCAAGCTCTGGTTCGGCGACTATGATCCCTACTACACGCTCTTCAGCCTCGATTTCCTGTTCGAGTTCAACTGGGCCGAATACTGGCGCGCCTACATCGTGGCGGCAGCGATCATCGGGGGGAGCCTGGTGATTCCGCGGCTCTGGTGCCGGTATCTCTGCCCTTTAGGCGGTCTACTGAACCTGGTTCAACGGCTCAGCCCGCTCAAGATCAGGCGTAGCGCGCCGATCTGCATCAACTGCAAGCGTTGCGATCGGGTCTGCCCTATGGGCCTGGACGTCTCGCCCGCTGGTACGGTCAAGTCGGACTGTGTGATGTGTCTGCGCTGCGTGGATGTCTGTCCCGCGCCGGGCGCCCTCGAGGTGGCTTTGCCGGGCTATGACAAGCCCAAGGTCGAGGAGGAGAGGGCCGCATGAAAGCCAATCGCTGGATCGTCCCGCTGGTGACTCTGGCACTGCTCTTTGGCAGCGTGGGCCTGGCCAAGGCTTTGGGCTGGTGGCAAACGACGGGCGCCAAGCTGAGCACCGTGGGTGACGTCACGCCCGACGATATCCGCGGCTCAAGCTCGCTGGCGGATCTGTCAGTCGCGTTTGATATCCCCACGTCCGAGATCTTTTCGATCCTGGGTATCCCGGACACCTTCCCGCCCGAGACCCAGCTCAAGGACCTGGAGACCTACAATGAGGTCGGCACCGTACGCGGTCTGATCGCCGAGCACTTGGGTCTCCCTTGGGAGTGGGATGAGGAGCATGCGCCGATCACAGATCAAGGCGAAGCGGCTGCCGACGCAGGGGTCACCCCCACCCCCGCTGAGGAGCATACGGGCCCTACACCGTTGCCCGCGGGCTCCACGCTGCCGGCAGCGGAGATCAAGGGGCGCATGACGCTGCGCGAGGTCAGTCAGGGGACCGGCATGCCTCTCGACGAGCTCTATGCGGCGCTCAACCTCCCCCGGGAGCTCGATGCCGACACGGCCCTGCGCGACATCTCCGCACAAGTGGCTGGCTTTGAGACGAGCGTGGTCCGCGAGGTGGTCGAAGCTTACCAGGCAGAGCTGGGCCGATAGCCGGCACCACAGAGAGCCGCTCAGGACAAAGACCTGAGCGGCTCTCTCTGCCGGCCGCCGATCCGCATCGTCATCCAGGACTCGCATCCTCAGCCACCGTGCGACGCGCCCGGATGTACAAGCCATCGCCGGGCAGCTCTTCACGCAGGCAATGCACCTCGATTGGCGTAAGTGGGCCATCGACGATCAGCGGCTTGACCGCCAAGATCCGCTGAAAGATGGGCACCATCTCTTCCAGCGTGGGCACGGCATCTCCCGTCTCCAGCGTCACCTGAATGGCCTGCGGCCGCTCCACCTGAAGCAGCGGCTCGACCGTATGAAGTGAGCAGGAGTGCAGATGGATGAGCGCATAGTCCGCGGCCGCCGAGATGAGCTGGTCGTAGGGCAGGAACCAGTCGGCATACTGCCGCGCCGAGAGAAAGGCCGTGGCATCGCACTGGGTCCGCACGACCGTCCCCGGCGCCCAGACGCCATAAGGATGCACATAGCCTCCCTCGATGGTCGGGATCCGCTCCAGCTGCGCCTTGAGAATCTCAATGAAGGTCTGCGTGGCCTCCTCAAGAAAGCCTCGTAGCGCCGTCGGGCTGTCATACATCGACAAAGACATGAACTCGGGCCCCAACACGGCCTCGGCCAGATCGGTTGGGCCGCGCATCAAGGTATGGACCACCGCATACCGTCCCCGGCTGCGTTCGACCAGACGCTCGGTCAGCAGCTTGAGCAGGTCGAACCAGGCCTGGCCGTGGCCCTGATCACGTCGGTTCCAGGCGTCCCAATCGGTGATGAAGGAGCGGGTGCGCATGCTGCCGCCGATGATCGTGGCCCGAATCGGACAGCCCAGGATCGCCTCCACCCAGGGCACGCGCCCATACGGCGCACGCGTCGCGAACACGTCGCCGTGACGAAGAAGCGGCCCCAGCTCTGCAAGCTCGCCGCTCACGCGATCGACATCGAGCATCTCCGGCGTGAGATCCAGGTCTTGGGTAGCCAGCGTTCCATCGGCCAGGGGCAGCCACAGGTCACCCAGAGCGCCTGTCTGCGCCTCCACAAACAGGGCGCCCCGACGCTCCCACCAGTCGGCATGGCGGGCCAAAAGCTGGCGCCCCTCCCGATCCAGATAAGGCGCATGTGCAAGGCTTTCTTCAGACATCCCGAACCCCTTTCCCCCTCCGCATACGGCAAGCCCGCGCTCCGCGCCCAATTATCGCGATGGCGTGCATCGAACGCAACCGTGCGTGCGCCTTTCTGTCTCAAGCTCTGGGGATGACGTATAATGCGCCGGACCATCAGGCATAGACGGCGAGCGTTCATATCACAGAGGAATCAGCTGCTGGGCGCGGTGGAGGAGCATGCGCATGACCAAATCGACAGATGTTCGCCCCATTGGGGCGCGGCTCTACTTTCTGCCGGTCGAGACCCGGGTGCCGCTCAAGTTCGGTCCGGAGACCCTGACGCATGTGACCTGCGCGCGGGTGTGTCTGCGCGTCGAGGACCGCCGGGGGCGCTCGGCCGAGGGTTGGGGCGAGACGCCCCTGAGCGTGCAGTGGGTCTGGCCCAGCGCCCTCTCCTACGCCGAGCGCTATGAGGCGCTGGAGCGATTCACCCGCCAACTCGTCCAGGCCTGGGCGGATTTCGACTGTTGGGGCCATCCGATGGAGGTCGGCCAGGCTTTTGTACAGGATGTGCTGCCCGATCTGCTGGCCCGACTCAACCGCGAGCGCGGGGACCTGAGCGAGGACATGCCCTGGCTCGCGGCGCTCGTGTGCTGCTCGGCCTACGATCTCGCCCTGCACGACGCCTACGGCCTGCTCCACGCAAAGCCCAGCTACCGGACGTACAGCCAGGAATTCATGAACCGGGATCTCGGGGCGTATGTCGAGCCCACCCAGGGCAGCGACGCGAGCTTTCAGGGGCGCTACCCTTGCGACTATGTCACCGCTTCGCCGCCCAAACGCCTGCCAGCCTGGCATCTGGTGGGCGGGCTAGACCTGCTCGAACGCTCGGAACTGACCGGCGCCGAGCCCGACGATGGCTATCCTGTGGTGCTTACCGACTGGATCGCTCGAGATGGGCTCAAATGCCTCAAGATCAAGCTGCGGGGCAACGACGCCGCCTGGGACTATGCCCGACTGGTGCGGGTCGGTCAGCTCGCGCTGCAGGGAGGCGCCCACTGGCTGAGCAGCGATTTCAACTGCACCGTCACCGATCCCGAGTATGTGAACGAGATCCTGGATCGCCTGATGCACGAACATCCGCGCATCTATGGCATGCTCCTGTACGTGGAACAGCCCTTCCCGTACGATCTGGAGGCCCACCGCATCGACGTGCACAGCGTCTCGGCGCGCAAGCCCCTGTTCATGGATGAGAGCGCCCACGACTGGCGCCTGGTGCGGCTAGGCCGCAGCCTGGGCTGGAGTGGCGTGGCCCTCAAGACGTGCAAGACCCAGACCGGCGCGCTGCTCAGCCTCTGCTGGGCCAGGGCGCACGGCATGACGCTCATGGTGCAGGATCTCACCAATCCCATGCTGGCCCAGGTCCCCCATGTGCTGCTGGCGGCCCATGCAGGCACCATCATGGGCGTGGAGACCAACGCAATGCAGTTCTACCCCGATGCCTCGCAGCCTGAGGAGGCGGTCCATCCAGGGCTCTACCGGCGCAGAGAGGGTCATGTCGATCTGAGCAGCCTGCAGGGACCCGGTTTTGGCTACCGCCTGGGCGAGATCGAGCGCCCTCTGCCCGAGCCCGCAGCCGCGTATGGCGCCTGAGCCGCCCCGCACTCGCCGATGAGGGACTACGCCTCCCTCCGGACGCACAAGGCAACCCAAATCGCACAATCGAAAGGAGCAGGATGAGCGCAGCGATCAACTACTCGGTATTCACCAAGCCCTGGCAGACCCAATCGATCGAACAAGTGGGCGAGTTGGTCAGCCGGCTGGGCTTCGATGGCGTCGAATTGCCGGTCCGCCCCGGGTACCAGGTCGAGCCGGAGACAATCGAGGAGGGGTTGGTTGCGGCAGCCAAGAGGCTGGCCGAGTATGGCGTGGCGATCTACAGCATCGCCGGCCCGACCAGTGGTCCAGGCATCGCCGGCCCGAGCGACGAGGCGGCCATTGCCGCCTGTGCCGAGGCCGGCGTGCCGATCATCCGTGTCATGGCGCGCGTCGGCAAGGACGAGAGCTATCTGCAGGCCGAGGAGCGCCTGCAACGCGAATACGACGCCCTGGTGCCCCTGCTGGAAAAGTATGGCGTCACGCTCGGCGTGCAGAATCACTGCGGCCGTCATGTGGCCAACGCCGTGGCCCTCAAACGCATCGTCGAGCGCTATGATCGGCGCCACATCGCCGCCGTGTGGGATGCAGCCCACGAGTCTCTCGATGGCGGCGACGTGGACCTGGCGCTGGACGCGATCTGGCCCCACCTGTGCATGGTCAACCTCAAGAACGCCATCTGGCAGCGCACCAACGGTCCCGAAGCTGAGTACGCCCGTTGGCGCGTCTACTGGACCAGCGGGCGCCAGGGCTTGTGCGTCTGGCCCGATGTGGTGGCTGAGCTCAAGAGGCGCGCCTACGAGGGCGTGGCCTGCCTGACCGCCGAATACAGCGACGCGCACGCGGTGGAGCGCCTGATCGCCGAGGACATAGCCTTCGCTCGGACGCTGTTCGGGGCCGAGGAGCCCAGAGAATGAGCGCCATAGAGCGAATCCGCGTCGCCATGATCGGCGCTGGCGCCATGGCCAACGCGGTGCACTATCCCTCGCTGGCCTCGTTCGAGGATGTGGAGATCGCCGCCATCTGCGACCTCGATCCGCAGCGCCTGCACGCCACCGCGGACAAGTATGGTGTCGAGAGGCGCTATCTCGACTACCAGCGCATGATCGCGGAGGTTGCGCCCGATGCCGTCTATGCGATCGGCCAGCCCCACATCATGTACGATGTGTGGCGCTGGTGCCTTGAGAATGGGCTGAACCTCTATATCGAAAAGCCGATGGGCGTGACGATCCATCAGGCGCGTATGCTGGCCTACCTCGCCGAGCAGCACGGTTGTATCACCCAGGTGAGCTTTCAACGGCGCTCGTGTCCCATGGTGGTCATGCTGCGCGACGCCTGTCTGGCGCGTGGCCCCATCGTGCATGCGGTCTGCAAGTTCTGCAAGTGGGCGCCTGCGCCCTACCTGGCCGCTCGCGATCACATGATGGACGACGGCGTGCACGCCCTGGACACCTTACGCTGGATGTGCGGCGGCGAGGTGACCGCGATTCACTCGGTGACCCGGCGCGTGGGCACGCCGGATCTCAATTTCCTCTGCGCCCTACTCGAATTCGGCAGCGGCGCCACGGGCCTGATGCTCACCAGTTGGACCAGCGGTCGGCGCATCTTTGCGGTCGAGATGCACGCGCCGGGCATCTGCGTCGAGGCCGAACACGAGGGCCAGGGCATCCTGTACGCCGATGGCGACACCCAGGGCGTGATATACGATACCCGCCAGGTGGCCGGCAGCGATGAGAACTATATCTACGGCGGCTTTTGCGCCAAGAATCGCGAGTTCATCGACGCCGTCAAAACGGGCACGCTCCCGGCCTCTCACTTTGGCGACGCCGTCAAGACCATGGAGCTGGCGGACAAGATCCTGGCCCAGGCGCTGGTACGAGGAGACTGAACTATGCCCAGTCAACTGATCAAACTGCTGCTTGAGCGGCAAGCCCTCGATCAGGACGCAACCGGACACACTATCTGGCGCGCTGTCTCTGAGCCCTGCTCGGTGGCGCCCGACCGTATGGCGATCATCGTCTGTGACATGTGGGATCGGCACTGGAGCCGGGGCGCCACCGAGCGGGTGGACCAGATGGCGCCCAGCATGAACGCGGTGCTCGAACGCGCGCGCTCGTCTGGCGTGCACATCATCCACGCCCCCTCCGACACGTTGGCCCACTATGCCGACCATCCGGCGCGCCTGCGCATGCTGGCTGTGCCCCACGTCGAGCCACCTGCCGACATCCCTCACGCCGATCCGCCCCTGCCTATCGATGACTCGGACGAGGGCTCGGATACCGGCGAGACGGTCGCGCATCGTGTCTGGATGCGCCAGCACCCGGCTATCGCCATCGACGAGCAGCGCGATCTGATCTCGGATAACGGGCGCGAGGTCTACAGCTTCATCCGGCTACATAGCATCGAGCTGGTGCTGATCATGGGAGTACACACCAACATGTGTGTGCTGAATCGCTCCTTCGGCATCAAGCAGATGGTGCGCTGGGGCATACCCATCGCCCTGGTGCGCGATCTCACCGACACCATGTACAACCCGGCCAGATCGCCCTACGTCAGCCACGCCGAAGGAACCCGGCTGGTGGTGGGGTTCATCGGCAAGTTCTGGTGCCCGACGCTCACAAGTCGGGCGCTGTGCGAGGCGCTGGACTGAGCAGAGCGCCTCGCACAGAAGACGATATGCAGCGCCACCGAGACTAGTCGGCGCGACGCAGCGCGTCCAGCGCATCGGCGACATCGGTGAGCCCAAGCGACTCGAGTTTAGCGCGCATGGGCCAGCCTCTCTCGCGATCCCAGCCGCTCAGCTCGTAATAGGTATCCAGAAGCTTGAGGAAGGCGTCTCGGTCGAGCATGACGCCATCGTCCTTGCCGGGATACATGAACCCACCGAGGGTCGACTCGTCGATCGCGCGAGTGCGGCCGTGGTTGCGCACATCGACGGCGCGCAGTTGGTTCCAGATACGTTCCCCCGCGCGGTCGAGATCCGCCTCGCTGAACGTCACGCCCGTGGCCGCTGAGAGGAGCTTGGCCATCAGCGCGGTATCTGCCGCGCCATCCTCACTCAACATGCTGAATACGCGGGTCTGCTCATAGTCACACATGATCAGCGAGTCGATGATCATGCCGCGGTGGCTGTGCCAGATGGCCGGGATCGCCTTGGTCTCGGGCGGGTCGTAGGTGAAGGCCGGATCGCAGACGTCGGGGTTCCCGTACACCTTGGCGCAGACGCCGCGGGCCTGCTCCAATGTGAACGGCCCTCGCAGCGGGCCGCTCACCGGCAGGTAGGGCTGGACGTGCTCGGTCCACTGATGGGTCGAATCGTTGGCCGGATCGCGAGTGTCCACGCACCACTGCAGGATGGGCGGCAGCCACCAGGGCCAGTAGACCGTGCCGCCCGGTCCCCAATGTCCGCCCCAATGCTCGGTCTGCCCGCAGTGACGCGGATAGATCGGGTCGAGCAGGGCCACCCCCTGGCCGCCAAAAAGCTGGTCGGCGGCATAGCAGGCGCCGTCCGCCAGCGCATCGCCCAACTCGCCCTCGCGGCGGGCCATGATGGTCACCAGATGCTCCACAAACTCGAAGGAGTAGTGCGCCGTATCCCGTAGGTACTGCAGCGGTCTGTCGGGCACAGGGATCTCGAGGCCATCGATTGCATCGATCAACCCGTGCTGCTTGCAGCGCTGCAGCCAGGGGATCAGGCCATAGGTGATCTCCCAGCCGTTCAAGCCATAGTCGCTGGTCAGCGCCCTGGCGACCACGTCGATGCTGCGCGAGCGGCCCATGTAGCCCCAGCAGTGCTGCGCCACGCTGGGGACCGTGGCGCCCTCCGGCACGCTGGCGCGCTGGTGGATGCGATGGACGCAAGGCGTCATGCAAAAGCCGCACTTGCGCAGACGCACACCGCCGCCCAAAGCCTGGCGCGCGGAGGCGCCGGCCCGCAAGATGCGCGATCGGAGATCCCGCTCATCGGGCCTCTGTCCCTCGCGACTGGCGTTCATACAGAGCTCAAAGAAGCCTTGGGGATCGGCGATGCGCACGCCGCCGGTGCCTCTCACAGCCACAGCCTTGAGCTTCTTGGAGCCCATCACGGCGCCATAACCGCCCTGACCAGCCGCGTTGCCTGTCTCGGTCTGAACCACGGCGATGCGCGAGAGGCGCTCGCCGGCTGGGCCGCAAGAGATCACGCGCGTTCGGGGCCCGTGTATCTCTCGCAGCCGGCTCGTGGTCGCGAATGTGCCCAGCCCCCACAGGCCCTGCGCGTCGCGGATCTCCACCTGGCCATCTTCGATCCACAGATAGACTGGCGTCTCCGAGCGCCCACCGATGACCAGCCCGTCATAGCCCGCGTACTTTAGTTCCGCGCCCCAGTGCCCACCCATCCCCGAACGAGAAAAGACGGAGGGATGCTGCTGGGGCGCGATGCCCAACACCTCCACGCGCCCGGCACCGGAGGCGAGGGTCCCTGTGAGAGGCCCCACCATCACGAAGAGGAGGTTGTCCGGGTCAAACGCATCCGTGCCCGGCGGGACCTCCTCCCAGGCGATGCGGGCGGCGATGCCCACGCCGCCGACGAACTCAGGCGCGTAGCGGAGCGTATCCATCGTCGAGGTTTCGCCGGTCGAGAGATCGACACGCAACAGTTTGCCTGTCCAACCGTATGCATTCATCGTGTGTTTACCTCACTGGTATCAGGGTGGGACATTCAGAGGGGATGGCAACAGCAACAGCCCTCAGAACTGAGACCCATGAGTGCCAAATCCTCATGTGACACATGCCGCTATTCTAGCCTCACAGGCCGCAGGGGCCAAGTGTCGGCGCACACGATGACGACACCGTCTTGCTTCGGTTGGATGATCATTTGAGTTGACACGGACACTAGGCTCGAATTGGCCGATCGCGCCTCTGGCTGTAGAATCGAAAGCCAATTGCGCATTGAGGGGAGGTCACTTTGACAAAGGCGATCATCTGGGACATGGACGGCGTGCTGGCGGACACGGGCGAGGCCCATCTGCGGGCCTGGCAGGTGCTCTACGGCGAGCGTGGACAGACGATCACCCGCGAGGAGTTCGCCGAGACGTTCGGCATGGCCAACGGGCCGATCATCCGAGGCTGGCTCGGAGAGGCCACGCCCGATGGGGAGGTGGCCGAAATCGCAGCGCGCAAGGAAGCCCTCTACCGCGAGCTGTTGCGCGGCCAGGTAGAGCCTCTGCCTGGCGTGCTCACCTGGCTGGAGCATGCGCGGGGGCTGGGCCTACGCCAGATCGTCGCCTCATCCACAGAGATGGCCAACATCATCGCCGTGATCGGCGAACTGGGGATCGGCAACTTTTTCGATGCCCTGATCTCGGGCGCCTTTCTGCCGCGCAGCAAACCCGATCCCGGGCTTTTTCTTCAAGCTGCTGCCACCGTGGGCGCCGAGCCGAGCGGCTGCCTGGTGATCGAGGATGCGATCGTCGGGGTGGAAGCTGCGCGTCGGGCCGGCATGCGCTGCATCGCCGTGACCACCAGCCACTCGGCAGACAAGCTCTCCGCCGCCGACACCGTGGTCGACTCACTGGGCGATTTGCCGCCCGCGGCGATGGAGCGGCTTCTCGACCTATAGCGCGCCATGCGGCCCCAGAATGATGCGGGGGACGCTGCAGAAGCGGCAGCGTCCCCCGACATTGTTTCTCCTCTACACTTTCGCTCGCTGGTACACTCTGGACTGCGAGCGCTCAAGCTGCGCTCAGGGCATCCAAAGCAGGTGCACGATATTGCCGGCCGGATCGCGGTCCTTCAGATATACAGCTTTGGTGGTCGGACTGATCCTTGGCTCCAGCAGCTCGATCCCCTTGGCTTTGAGGTCCGCGACGGCGGCTTCGAAATCGCTGACCCGAATGGCGAGATGGCAGGGACTATCCGGCTCGCCCTTCATCACCTCGATGCGGCCGGGGCCGTCGCTGCTCAGGAAGAACGAGCTATTGCCCTCGCGGAGCTGAAAGTCAAAGGTCTTGGCGTACCACTCGGCGATCTCCTTGCCCGAGACCTGCGAGGTGGGATAGAGGCCGGGATGCTCCACGCCGCTGTAGAGGGCCTGGCCGCGCGCCTTGCGGATTAGGGCCAAAGTCCTCACCGTGAGCTCACGCAGGCCGTCCCAGTCGCCGGCCTTGACCATGTCCGCAGGGACCATCTGTGAGCCGCCGCCCACGCAGGCCACACCCGCGTCGAACCAGGCCTTGAGATTCTCCCAGGTGGGCGAGACGCCGCCTGTGGGCATCACCTTGGTCCAGGGACAGGGCGCCTTGATCGCCCGGACGAAGCTGGGGCCGCCCAACTCGCTGCCAGGGAAGACCTTGACGACCTCGCAGCCCAGTTCCTGCGCCTCCGATACCTCGGAAGCGGTGCCACAACCGGGAATATACACCACGCTGCGACGGTTGCAGAGCTTGGCAACCTCGGGGTTGGTGACCGAGCCGACGATGAAATTGGCCCCCAGGTTGAGATACAGCCCGGCGGTGGCCACATCCAACACCGATCCCACGCCCAAGATGGCGCTGGGGTCGCTTTTCTCAAAGTAAACAATCAGCTCGCGAAAGACCTCAAACGCACGGTCGCCGCGATTGGTGAACTCGATCACCTTGGCGCCGCCGCTGGTGAGGGCCTCGGTGATCTTGATCGCCGTCTCGACATCCGGGTTGTAGAAGAGGGGCACAAGGCCGATCTCTTCCATCTTGCTCCACACTTGCAGGCGCGAAAACTTGGCCATGTTTCACACTCCTTCGGAGATAATGACAGACTCGATATCAAAAAACCCAGGCGTGAATCGTCAGCGCGAGACGCGCCCCGACACGTCGCCGCCCATCAGTTTCTCGACCTCATCCACGGTCACCAAGTTGAAATCGCCAAAGATGGTATGCTTCAGACACGAGGCCGCCACGGCGAAATTCAGGGCCGCCTGCTTGTTGTCGCCATAGTTCAAAAGACCGTAGATCAGGCCGCCCATAAACGAGTCGCCGCCGCCCACGCGGTCCACGATGTGGGTAATGTCGAACTCCGGGCCGATGTACACCTTGCCGTCGTCCCACAGAATGCCCGACCAGGTGTTGTGGCTGGCCGAGATCGAGCCGCGCAACGTGATGGCGATCGTCTTCAGATTCGGAAAACGCTTCTGGAGTTCCTCACAGACATATTGATACTTGGCCGCATCGATCTGGCCCGAAGTCACATCGGTGTCGGGCGCATGGATGCCGAACACCTGGGCGGCGTCCTCCTCGTTGCCGATGGCGACGTCACAGTATTTGACCAGCTCAGGCATCACCTGGCCAGCCTTTTTGCCGTACAACCACAGCTTGCTGCGATAGTTCAGGTCGCACGACACGGTGAGTCCCATCTCTTTGGCTACCTGCACCGCCTCCAAACAAACATCCGCCGCCCCCTGAGAGATGGCTGGCGTGATGCCGGTCCAGTGGAACCATTGGGCATCTGCAAATACACTCTTCCAGTCGACCATGCCGGGCTCGATCGTGGCGATGGACGAGTTGGCGCGATCATAGATGACCTTGCTGCCCCGAGCCACGGCGCCCATCTCAAGAAAGTAGATGCCCAGGCGCTCGCCACCGCGGATGATCCGCTCCACTCCAACCCCATGCGCGCGCAGGAAGCTGACGCATGCATCGCCGATGTCGTTCTTGGGCAGCCGCGTCACATACTCGACAGGGATCCCAAAACCGGCCAGGGCGGCCGCCACGTTGGCCTCACCGCCGCCATAGATCACGTCGAAAGAGCGCGCCTGGATGAAACGCTGATAGCCAGGCGGCGAAAGCCGCAACATGATTTCGCCAAAGGTAACAACCTTCTTTGCCATAGAACACCTCCCCAAAGACCCATTTCGGATATAGCACGAACCTGCGATCCCCTCGCACGGATTCGGATCGGCAGCTCCCCATCGTCGCCTGTACATTACTCGAATGGATGGGCGGCGTCAAGCTCAGTGCGGGCGCTGTGCGCCGCGCTCTTTGTTCGTTTCCGGCAACCTTGATATACTCCTGTCCGTGTGCTCGTCTCGTTGGGCGCCAGGTATTCGACAAGGGATCATGCCATCGTGCTTAGCGCAGGCATGCTGCTCGCGGGCAAATACCGAATCGTCTCCGCCATCGGTCAGGGAGGCTTTGGCCAAGTCTACCTGGGCTACGATGAGGGCATGGAGCGCTATGTCGCCGTCAAAGAGCTGCTTCATGACGCCGGCAATCGTTCCGCGGAGGAATGGCAAGACTATCAGATGCGCTTCCGCAAAGAGGCGCAAACGGTCGGCCAGTTTGCTCACCCCAATGTAACCAGCGCCTATGCCCTGGAGATCGATGCCGACTCGAACATGTATCTCATGCTCGAGTTCGTCGATGACGGCAGTTTGGCGCAAAGGCTCGAAAGGGATGGCCCCCTCAGCGTAGAGCGGGCGCTCGACATCGCCATCGATATCTGCAGGGCCATTGAAGCCATCTACAAGCGCGATATTGTCCATCGCGACATCAAGCCGAGCAACATCCTGCTCTCACGAGACGGGGTGGCCAAACTCACCGACTTTGGCGTCGCTCAGGTCGGACACGAAACCCGACGCACCCAGGAGGCGCTGGGGCACCCCGGCACCCCAGCCTACAAGTCGCCAGAGCAAGCCACATCGACTGCTTACCTGGACCAGAGATCAGACCTCTACGCGCTCGGGCTGGTGATGTACGAGATGCTCACCGGGCATCTCTATGTGCGCAACCGCGTTCCGCCGCGTCAGTACAATGAGAAGGTGCCAGCCTCGCTCAACGCGTTGATCATGAAGACGCTGGAGGAAAAGCCGGCTGACCGCTACCAGACCGCTGAGGAATTGCGCCGCGATCTCGAGCACATCCGGAACCAGAACACGGTCGGCCAGATGCAGATCGTCCTGCGCGGCCTGACCACGGATCGGGTTTTGCTGGTGACCAGCACGCTGCTGATCATCGCCTTCATCGTGACGATCTATCGGCTCGGCTCCGCCCTGGCGAAGCCCAGGCTCGAACCCCGACCTACGCCGATCGTGGCGGTCGCCCCGCCCCCAAGCGCGACGCCAACCTACGCCCCGCCCGTGCCCCCGTCGCCGACACTTGTGGTCACCGTGCCGCCACTCTTGGCCGAGGCGGCCTCGGCGGGCGATGCCTTTGAGATCGACGACCAGGTGCCGGCCCCCATCTCCCCTGGCGAGACGCAACGCCGCGTGTTCGCGCCGGACGGGGACATCGACCGGGTCACTTTTCGCGTCAAGGGCGAGCGAAGCTACATCGTCACCACAACCAACCTGAACGTGGGCGTTGATACGTCCCTGGAGGTGGTCGTCGACGGTACCAGGCTCACAAATGACGACATCGCGCCGGGGAGCCTGGCGTCACAGGTCGGCTTTACCGCCGTGGAGGATGGTACGGCGGTGGTCACGGTCTTCAACCATGATCAATTTGGGCTAGACCGCGGCTATGATCTCAGCGTGCTGATGACCATGCCAACCGAGACGCCCATACCCTCGGTGACGCAGTCGCCGACGCCGGCGCCGGCGGCCACCCAGGCGCCGACCTTTACGCCGCGTGCCACGCTGACCCCGGGTCCCACACGCACGCCGGCGCCAACCCGTACACGAACAGGCACGCCGACCCGCACGCGCACCCGTACGCGAACGCGCACGCCGACCAGGACCAGAACCAGGACGCCGACCATCACACTGACGCCGACGGTCACACTGACGCCGACGGTCACACTGACGCCGACGGTCACCGAGACGCCCACCGATACGTTG
>JAFGLK010000132.1 GCA_016928125.1 Anaerolineae bacterium | reverse complement strand
GGCGATCTCCAGGAGTTCCTCGCGGCGCTCAGGCGTGGGGGCCTCGCGCGCCAGCCGCTCGGCCTCCTCGGCGTAGCGATTGGCGTATGCCGTGATGGCGTCGCAAGCGATCACTGCGCCCTGCAGGAAATCGCACTTTGACAGGGCAGCCGGGTCATCGCCCTCGAGACGGCCAAGATGGGCCTCAGCTCGGCGCCGGATGCCCGCCAGCCCCTCGGCCAGCAGCCGCTCCCAGGCCAGGGTGAGGTGGCCGTTGCTCTGGAACCAGGTCGGCCGCAAGTAGGCTGCGCGGTTGGCCTCGTACCAGGCCTCCTGCTCCGGCGTGGGCAGCGCCTCGGGCACCCGCCCCACCAGCAAGTCGTCCTCGTCGATCACGATGCTGATGCGCGCCAGCAGCTCACGCAGCGTGAGGGCGAAATGCCGGCCCTCGGTCTCGCCGGCGTAGCGCGCCGCGCACTCGGCGATGATCGGCATCCGCTCGAGAAAGAGCGCCCGGTCGTCCATCTGGAACAGTTTGGCCCTGAGGCGCTCGACGCGCGAGACGACGCTCGGCGTGTCAGCTTCCAGCGCATGCGTGACGCTCTCCATAGTCACCGCTCCGCTCTCGAGGGGTTGGGGCAACAAGCCTTCGACGATCGCCGTCGGCACGGTCGCCATCGGCGCCGCGTGCAGTGAAAAGTAGGTCAGACGAGGGCGCCTGTCAAACAACGGCCCGCCTACCCGAAAAACAGGGACAGGGTGGCAGCCGACACCAGCACCGTCATGGCGATCACGATCACGTTGGTCAGCCGTCCGTTGCGCCAACCCTTCATCTCGTGTCCGTCGTTGGCCGCGCGCAGCATCAGCACCAGGATCACCGGCAGCAGCACCGCGTTCGCCACCTGCGACAGCCACATCAGCGGGAAGAGCTTCAGCCCGGGGATGAGCACCAACGCAGCGCTCAGCATCACCAGGGCAGTGTAGAGACCATAGAAGATGGGCGCCTCCTCCTGGCTGTTATCCAGGCCGCGCGCCCAGCCAAACACCTCACACACGGCATAGGTGGTGGCCAGGGGCAGCACCGAGGCGGCCAGTAGCGAGGCCCCCAGCAGGCCCACGCCGAAGAGGATCTCGGCCCAGGGCCCCGCCACGGGGGCCAGGGCGATGGCCGCCTGTTCGGCCGTCTCCACGTGGACCCCCCGCACATACAGCGTGGCGGCGGTGCAGATGATGATGAACGCCGAGACCAGGTTGCCCAGCGCCGCGCCGAAAACCACGTCCAGCCGGGTGTCGCCATAGTGCTCCAGGCGCACGCCCTTGTGGGCCACCGAGGCCTGCATGTACACCGCCCCCCAAGGCGTAATGGTGGTGCCCACCGTGGCCAGGACGGCCAACAAGTAGGGCGTCTCCAGGTGCAGGGTGGGCACGATAGCGTTGCGCAGCACCTCGCCCCAGGGCGGACGCACCGCCACCGCCGAGATGATATAGGCCACTGCATAGAGCGAAAGCGCCAGCAGCACCTTTTCCACGCGCCGATACGAGCCACGCGTCGCCAAAAACCAGACGCCCAGCGCGGCCACAGGCACGGCGATATAGCGGCTGACGCCGAACATCTCCGTGCTGGCCGCGATGCCGGCGAACTGCGCCGCCGTGGTGCCCAGGTTGGCCAGTATGAGGCCCAGCATCACCAGCACCGTGACACGCAGCCCAAAGCGCTCGCGGATCAAGTCCGTCAGGCCCTTGCCGGTGACGGCGCCCATCCGCGCGGCCATCTCTTGCACCACCACCTCGCCCAGCGTGATCCACACCACGATCCAGAGAAAGCTGAACCCATAGACCGAGCCGGCCATCGAGTAGGTGGCGATGCCGGGCGCGTCGTTATCGGCGCTGGCCGTGATGAGTCCCGGACCCAAGATGGCCAGAAAGATCGTCAGGCGCTGCAGCCCATGGCGGGAAGACTTGATCCATCGCATATCATACTCCCTCTCAATAACCGGCAAGCTGATGCGACCATACGTCACTCAGAAAAAGCGCGGCAGGCGCTTTTTCCAGGCCGTGGGGATCACCGCATCGATGGCGTCATCCACCGTGACGATGCCCTGCAGCACCCCCTCGGCGTCGACCACCGGCACCGCCAGGAGATCGTAGCGGGCCACCAGGCGCGCCACATCGCGCTGGCTCGTTTCCGGCTCCACGGCAATGGGATGGGTCTCCATGAGCCCCTCGACGGACGCCGCCGGGTCGGCCATCACCAGATCCCGCAGCGACACCACGCCGCGCAAGCGACCGTCTTCGTCGGTGATGTGCACATAGTACATGATCTCGTCCTCGCGCGCGCGCTCGGAGCTGCGGAGCAGCGCCAACGCCTCGCCGGCCGTGAGGCCCGCTGGGAGCAAGGTGAACTCGGTGGTCATGATGCCGCCGGCCGTGTCTTCGGGATAGGCCAGCAGCCGCTCCACCTCGTCCGACTCTTCCTCCTCCATCAACTCCAGATAGGCGTCGCGCTCCTCGCCCTCTAGCAGCCTGTCGGAGAGGAAATCTTGGTTTCCACTCCATTAGTCGAGATCAGTGCTTTAGTTGACGATAACATGCTTC
>JAFGLK010000131.1 GCA_016928125.1 Anaerolineae bacterium | reverse complement strand
TCCACCGTGGCGTGGCCACGATAGACCGCAATATCGGCGCCCTCGTTACTGGCATCCAGAGCATAGCTTCCGTCGGCATCCAGCCTGACCTGAGCGTGGAATGTTTCCACTGAGAACGCCAGCGGTGAGTCGAGGGACAGGGCCGTGCCGATGCGCACGCGGCCGCCGATGAGCGCTAGGCGAATGGTGTTGGGGAGCTTGCCCGCACGATAGCGCGGCGAACTGAGTTCCACAAGCCGCACTGTGGTGCCCGGGAAGAGCCGCATGAAGCTGTGATCAAAAAAAGTGATCCCTGCCTCAGAGCTCTCGTCGACTCGAATGACGGACTGTTCCGGCGCGACCCAGCTTTGCCCTCTGCCCAAGGGGATGGCCCCACTGCCCACAGGGGGCTCGACGACCACCGTGCCCGCCAGCGATTCGACCAGCGCTTTGCGGTCAGTCTCGGCATTCCAGATGAACCAGCGAATGCCTAGTGGCGTAGCGACCAGGAGCAGACAGAAGATGACAAAGGACAGGATCAGGACGATCCATGCCACGCGCTCTGGGTTTTTCCTCATACCTAGAAGCGAACCTCAAACGTGTCGAACTCGCGCGTCGGCGCTTGCCGGGCCAGTTCGACATCGGTGACATACGCCATACTGGGGCCACGCTGCAGCCACTTGGCCAGCCTGTCGAGTTGGGCGCGTGTGCCCTCAGCGACCACCTCCACGGTCCCGTTCCAGCGATTGCGCACATAGCCAGTCAGGCCCAGATTCAGGGCCAGCGTCTGCGTCGCATAGCGGAAGCCCACGCCCTGCACCCGGCCATGCACAATCGCGCGTACGCGCTCCCGCTCCGTGTTGGCCAAGGTCGATTCCGCCATGTCAACTATCCATCTTCCAGACAGTTGCTCACGAGGCTCTAGCCGATCTCCAAAAAGTCTTCCGGCCACTCCTCGTCTTCGTCCTCATCCTGATCCTCATCTTGATCGAGCTCGGGTGCATTCTCCAGCTCGTCCCACTCGTCCAGGTCCTGGGGCGCATCCACATCTCGGTAGCCGCTCGCCGTCGGGTCATGCACCAGCATATCGAGAGGCATTTCGCCGAACTCCAGCTCGCTCAGAGCCTCCTCGGCTGCGGCGCTGAAGCGCTCATCCTCGCTCTCCATCCAGCGTTCGAGGGCCTCTTTCGCGCGACGGCCTCCGATCTGGCCGAGAGACCAGATGGCCATCTCGACGATCTCACGATCCGGTTCGCCCGTCAGCTGAATCAGGCGATTGACTGATCGAGCAAGCTGTAGCTCGCCCGAGGCCCTGGCCGCCTCATAGCGCATGGCGGCTGAGGATGAATCCAGCTCATCGAGCACGATCTCGGCCCACGCAGGGTCGGCGCTGCGCCCCATGGCAAACACGGCGCTTTCACGCATGCGTTGGTCGCTGTGAGCATATGCCTGCTCGATGATGATGCGCACCGCGTCGGAGTTGACAAAAGCGAGTGACTCGATGGCGCGCCGCACCACATCGATCTCCTTCTCGTCGGCGATCGTGTGCTCAAGACCCTCGCAGACGCGCGTTCCACGGCGTTCATCGAGCTCGTCACACTCATGCATGAACACAAACCGCCCCAGAGCAGATGCGGCCGCCGCGCGAACAGCGACATCCGGATCAGATGAGAGCAGCGCCACAAGCGTGTCTGCCAGACCTGGACGGTCGTCCTCCCAAAGGCCCTCGATCGCACAGCGACGGACGGTCGGGTCTGTATGCTTCAAGCTGATGCGAAAGAGATCCACGAAATCGAGCTCGAAATTCTCCTCAGTATAGGCCGTCATGCGCAGCAGCAGCTCCTGCCTGCGCTGGGCGCTGAGGTTGTCGAGCAGGGCGAGAAAAGCATGGCTCTCTGAACGCGTGGCCCCAGAGAGGCCCACGATCAACTGGCGCGTCAGCTCAGCCTCTTCGGCCGCAATCGCGGCGAGGGTGCGCTCAAAATCTGAGGACATCGAGCCCCTCCGAACGAGATGCTGCAACAATCCCGACGTGGCGAGCGAGCTCAGCCAAAGTAGCGCTGATAGTCGAAGAACGTCACCACAAGCATCAACATGATGATGACGAGCATGCCCAAGGCATGGACAAAGCCCTCTTTTTCAGGCGGTATCCGCTTGCCCCCGCGGATCAGCTCCAGGCCAATGAAGATTAGTCGGCCTCCGTCTAGGGCGGGCAGTGGCAGCAGGTTGACCAGGAACAGATTGAGGCTCAGAAAGGCCGTGAACTCGACCAGGCGATCGAGGCCGGTCTTGGCCACCTCTGTGGTGGTTTGATAGATGCCGATCGGTCCGCTGATCTGCAAGGGCATCTCTTTGCGCAACGCGGCTCGGATGCCTAGGAACATGCCCCGCACGGTGTTCCAGCTGGCTCGGAAGCCGAGCGGCACAGCCTCCCAGACAGGATACCGCATGCGCTCAAGCGGCGGCCCCAGCGAGACCCCGATGGCGCCCTCAGGGGGTGGGTTCACGCGCGGCGTCATCACCATGGGCGACAAGGTGCGCCCGTCGCGGCTGGCCACCAGCGTGATCGCCTCTCCCAAGTTAGATTGGACGATCTCGATCATCTGTTCGATGTCTGTGATGGCATCGCCATTGATCGACTGCACATTGTCGCCAGGTCGCAGGCCGGCTTCGTAGGCCGGAGACTGGGGCGCCACATAGTAGATACCCGCGCCCGGCTGCCCCTCGACGGGCGTCAGCGCACCCATCATGAAGGTGACGCTATAGAGCGCTATGGCCAGCAACAGGTTCATCGCCGCGCCCGCCACATACACGGTAGCGCGAACACGACGCCCCTTGTTCGCCAGGCTGCCCTCCTGCGTCGGGTCATCCTCCGCCATGCGCACAAACCCGCCGAGCGGCAGGGCATTGAGTGTGATAGCCGTCTCTCGCCACTTGGCGATCTGCAGCAGCCGGGGCGGATAACCGAAACCGAACTCGGTCACACGCACGCCCGCGAGCTTGGCGCTGACAAAGTGCCCAAACTCGTGCACGAAGATCAGCAGATTGAACACGATAAGGAACGAAACAAAACCCAACATCCTGATATCCCCTATTCTCTCGACGCAGGAGGGTGATCCCTGCTGCGGACATCTGCAATGATAGGCCAAGCTGGCCGATTTGTCCATTTGTGTCCGCAGG
>JAFGLK010000130.1 GCA_016928125.1 Anaerolineae bacterium | reverse complement strand
AGCCCATGGTGAGAGAGCGTTTCCGCGTCGCCCCCAAGACAAAGGTGGATCTGTCGGCTATCGATACCCGGCAAAGCGATGGTCTCAGCAAGAAGGAGGGCCGCGAGCAGCTTGTGCCCATCAAAGAGCACCTCAACGAGCTTCAGGAGCTGCTATACGCCACGGAAAAGCACGCCCTGCTCATCTTGCTTCAGGGCATGGACACGTCGGGCAAAGATGGCGTCATCAAGCATGTGGTGGAGGCCTTCAACCCACAAGGCTGTCAGATTAGCGGATTCAAAGTGCCCAGCCGCGAGGAGCTTGGCCACGATTTCCTCTGGCGTGTGCACAAGGTCACGCCGCCACGCGGCATGGTGGGCATCTTTAACCGCTCGCAGTATGAGGATGTCTTGGTCGTGCGCGTGGAGGGCTTGGTGCCCGAATCGGTCTGGCGCCAGCGCTACCAGGCCATCAATGCGTTTGAGGAGCTCCTGGCTGAGAATGGCGTGGTGATCGTCAAGTTCTTTCTGCACATCTCGGCTGAGGAGCAGCTAGAGCGGCTGGAGGACCGTCTGGCCAATCGGCGCGATCAATGGAAGTTCAAGGTCGGCGACCTGGACGCACGCGCCAAATGGTCAGAGTACATGGCAGCCTATGCAGAGGCTCTGCAGCGCTGCAGCACGGCCCATGCGCCCTGGTACATCATCCCGGCCGACAGAAAGTGGTACCGCAATCTGATCGTATCCCAGATCCTGCTGGAGACGCTTGAGGAGCTCAAGCTGGAATGGCCTCCGCTTGAGCCCGAGGCCGTGGGCATCAAGATCAGCTAGACGCGGCGGTCAGTGCGCTGTAGAGGGCTTCCAGAGGCGGCGCGATCGTGTGCCAGTCATAGTGCTCCAGGGCGAAACGCCGCGCGGCCGCGCCCAACGCGCGGCCTTGCCCTGGATCGGCCAGCAGATCGAGGATCGCTTGCGCAAAGGCCTCGGGCGTATCCGCGACGCGGGCGTTGACCCCCGGCGTGATGGCGATGCCCTCTGCGCCCAGTGAGGTGGTCACCAACGGCAGCCCGGCCGCCATGGCCTCCAAGACCTTCAGGCGAGTGCCGCCGCCGATGCGCAGGGGCACGATGTAGACATCGCCCCCCCCGAAATAAGGCAGGATCTCCTCCACATAGCCCGTGACGTGCACGCCCGGCGCGGTCTGCAATGCCGCCAGGGCGGCGTGCGGGCTCTTGCCCACCACATACAGCCGCGCCTCCGGGCTCTGCCGACGCACCAGCGGCCATACCCGGCGAAAGAACCACAGCATCGCGTCCACGTTGGGCCGGAAATCCATCTTGCCTGTGAAGACGATGGCCGGATGCTCGAGCGGAAGCGTGTCCGCCAGGCCGGGATGATAGCGGGTGGTATCCACACCGTTGGGCACGACGAGCGGGCGCAGCCCGCGATGCAGCCGCCCCAGCGCCAGCGCGTCGGCCTCAGACACACTCACCACGGCCGCGGCGCGCTCACAGATGAGCCGCTCATAGCGACGCAACCTCTGCCACTGCATGAACGAATACGCGGCCGTGCCCCAGCGCCTGGGGCGCCAAAGGTCGGTGGCAAAGGCGCGCTTTTGCAGGAGATACTCGGCATTATGGGCATCATAGATGACCGCTGGCGCATCCGGGCCGAGCCACTCCTGTATCATCAGGCCATAGGGGGCCATCTCGATGCCCTCGATCTGCACCAGATCGTAGCGCTCCGCCGTGACGAGTTGCCGGAGCGCTTCTGCGAACTCGCTGGAGAAGAGGCGCAGGGCCATATCGGGCAGACCACTGGTCACCAGGGCACGGAGACGCTCTGCACGGGTCCTCACAGGTGCAGACACCGTCCGGCAGGGAGCGCACATAGCGCCCAGAGGATCTTCAGCTTGATCCTCATCGGCTTCCCCCTCCCTGAACGAGAGTAGAGCGACGTCGTGGCGTCGAGAGATGTGAGCGATGAGGTTGTAGTTGCGGATGGCCGCGCCCTGCTCAGGGGGATAGGGCACCTGTGGCGTCAGAAAGAGGATTCGTTTGCGGCCACTCCCGCTCGGCGCCGAGCTGGTCACGCTTCGCCGCTCCATCGACACTACGCCAGGCTGTGATACAGCTCCAGCGTCTCTTGCGCGGCCTTGTCCCACGAAAAGACCGCCGCTCGTCTGAGGCCCTTCTCGATCAAGCTGGCCCGCATCTCGGCATCATCCAACACCCGCCAGATCGCGACGCTCATCTCCTCGGGATCCTTCGGGTCCACCAGCAGGCCGGCATCGCCGACCACCTCAGGCAGAGCCGACACATTCGACGCCACCACGGGCGTCCCGCAAGCCATGGCCTCCAGAGGCGTCAACCCAAAGCCCTCGTAGATCGAGGGAGCCACAAGGAGCTGGGCGGCATTGTAGAGCCAGAGTAACTCCTCGGTGGAGACGCGCCCCACAAAGAGGACATCGTCAAGCAGATGGAGATCCGAGGCAAGCTGGAAGACGTCGTCGTAGAGCCAGCCCTTCTCGCCCGCCACGACCAGTTGGACGTCAGGATGATAGGCATCCAGAAGCCTTCGGAAGGCGCGCAGCAACCCGGCCACGTTCTTGCGGGGCTCGATCGTGCTCACAAAGAGCACATAGTCCCCGCGGATCTGAAACCGCGCCTGCACGCGCGCGAGCAGCGAGTCATCCTCAAGCGGCCGGAAAAAGGGGCTGGCCGCCTCATAGATCACGCTGATCTTGCGCTCTGAAACGCCCAACAGCCGCATGGTGTCCCGCTTGGTAGCCTCTGACACGGCAATGATGGCATCCGCTCGGCGCACCGCCTGATCGATCTGGCCATAGTAGCGCGCCGCATCCTTGGTCAGGAAGTGAGGGTAAAGCAGGAAAACCAGATCATGGATGGTGATGACCGAGCGGCAGTTCCGACGAAAGGGCGGGATAAAGTCGGGGCTGTGCAACACATCCAGCCCCAACGAAGAGATCTCAATCGGGAGGATCAACTGCTCGAGACGATGATGGCTCGGCGTGAAGATTCGGCGTCGTGTGAAGCGAGGCGCGTCCAACAGCGGCTCAGGCGCCCTGAAGCTCTGCAAGATCACAAACTCGTCTTCGGCCTCGCCAGGCGGCGTCTCCAAACGCGAAAGCGCATCAATCAGCTGGACGGTATAGCGGCTGATGCCTGCCTGCCTATAGTGCGTCAGACGCGCGTCGATGCCGATCCGCATCGCGTCCCTCCCCCAATGTGCATCCGAGGCACAGAAGAAACCCCCATTCCCGTCGCTTCGTGGCAACCAGTGATGGGGGCCCCTATGCTACCCATGTCAGGGAGATGATACCATCATTGTAACAGGCCGTCAAAAGCCCGCAGCTTGGCGCGAGCAGGCCAACACCGCACCGGCTGGGGCCTCTTCGGGCCTTGTGAGCCCGGAGACATCGCGGTACAATGGGCCTGGTGACTGATTCCAGCCGAGCGGGTGACCCTGAGATGAGCGCTGAAGAGCAGGTCTATCGCGTCGTGGCGGCCGTGGGCGATGCCCGCCAACTGATCGTGCTGCTGGCCGTGGCGGCGCCGCTGGCGCGTGCGCGCTCTGGCCGGGTGACCCCCGTCTACGTGGGCACAGATGAGCGCAGACCGCCCTGGCTTAGGGTCCCTGCGGGCATGGAGGACGTCGTCGAGGCCCCAGAGATCGTGGCCAATCGGGACGTGGGCAAGGGCATTCTCGATTTCATCCGCAAGACACCTCCGGATCTCTTGCTGCTCCATTGGCGGGGCGAACCCGGGCGAGGGCGCTACCTGCTGGGTCGAACCCTCGATCCCGTGATTCAGAACGCGCCCTGTGACGTCGCCGTGCTACGTGTGGCGGAAGATCCGCAGGCGTTTGCCCAGCGTATGGAGGCCGTGAGGCGCGTCTTGGTGCCCCTGGGAGGGGGGCCTAACGCCTCCCTCGCGCTCCAGATCGGGCTTGACCTTGGCCCGAATGTGCGCGTGACCGCCATCAGGGTAGCCAATCCCAACCTCGGCCCGGCGGCCATCTCGGCCCAGTGGGAGCTGCTCAAATCCCTCCTCGGCCCTTGGGAGCGCGAGGAACGCCTGGAGCCCCACGTCACCTTGGCCCCGAATGTCGAGCGCGGCATCCTCGACGAAGCCGAGGACGATTGCGACATGGTGTTGATCGGCGCCACGCGCGAGAGCGTCGTGGACCGCCTGATCTTTGGCAATCTACCCCAGCAAGTAGCCACGGACACGGATCGTCCCGTGCTGATCGTGCGGCGACAGGATCCCCTCGCCGTGGCCACTCTGCGCAGACTGCGCTGGCGTCTGGTGCAGGGCCTGCCCCAACTCACGCTTGACGATCGGATCGAAGTCTATCGCCAGGTGCGCGCCGGCTCGCGCACGAGTCGTGACTTTTACGTCCTGACGATCATGTCGGCCGCCATCGCCTCGCTTGGGCTGCTGCTCGACAGCACTGCGGTCATCATCGGGGCCATGCTCGTGGCTCCACTGATGCTCGCCTTGCTCGGCGTCAGCCTGGGTATCGTCCAGGGCGATGGTTGGCTTGTGCGGGTGGCT
>JAFGLK010000015.1 GCA_016928125.1 Anaerolineae bacterium | reverse complement strand
GAGGTGGCCAACCCGATGAGCAAGTTCCCCGAATACAAGCGCCACCGCAGCCTATGGCAGCCCAAATGGCCCGGCGTATGGATCAAGGTCACCGCTGAGGATGGCACCTATGGCCTGGGCTCCACCTCTTTTGGACGCCCGGTGGCCGCCATCATCCAGGATCACTATGCCCAACATTTGGTGGGCCTCGATGCGCTTGCGATTGAGCGCGCCTGGGACATGATGTTTCGCCTGTCCAAACCCTATGGCACGGTGGGGCTGGCCTCGGTGGCCATGAGCGGCGTCGATCTGGCCCTGTGGGACCTGGCCGGCAAGCTACAGGGCGCGCCGATCTACGCGCTTCTGGGTGGACCGATGCGGGACCGCATCTTCGCCTATGCCACCGGCAACGACACCGACTGGCAGCTCGAGCTGGGCTTCAAGGCGGTCAAGCTGGCCTGCCCATACGGCCCGGCCGATGGGCTGTGGGGCCTGGAGGAGAATGAGAAACTGGTGGCGCGCACCCGTGAGTTGGTGGGTGAGCATGTGGAGATCATGCTCGACTGTTACATGGCCTTTGACGTCAAGTACACCGTGGCCCTGGCCGAGCGCCTGCGCCCCTACCGCCTGCACTGGATCGAGGAGTATCTGATTCCCGAGGACCTGGATGGCCATGTGGAGGTGCGCCAACGCCTGCCCTGGCAGACTCTGGCGACGGGAGAGCACATGTACACTCCCTGGCCCTTCCAGCAGCTCATCGCGCGTCGCGCAGTGGACATCCTGCAGCCCGATATCCACTGGGTGGGCGGGCTGACTGCCTGCAAGCGCATCGCCGAGATGGCCGATAGCGCCGGCATCCAGGTGATCCTGCATGGCGGTGGCAATAGCGCATACGGTCAGCATCTGACCTACGCCATGCCGAATACACCTTGGGCCGAGTGCTTTTTGGCTACGTCCCCCGGCGTGCCGCTGGAGGAGGCGGCCGGCATCCCAGGCGTCGCCGCCCCCAAGGACGGCTGGCTGGTGCCCAGCGATGCGCCCGGCTTTGGCCAGGAGATCCCGGCGGAGTGGCTGACGCCTTTCTTCGGCTGATGCCGAGCAGGCCTATTTATCGTGAGCGGCCAAAGCCTGCGCCAGGATGCGGACAACCTCTTTCAGGTCCGGCGGGGGTGTCGGGTCCTCGGGCGTTCGTTCGGCCAGGGGGGTCGACTCCACCAGACGATAGATCTCGGCGGCGCCCAGATGGAAATGGGGGCTCAGGCCCACGTGCTCAAAGGTGCTGGCGATCTCCTCCATCTCGCCGATCCAGCGGTGGGCCTTGGGGGTCATCCCCGGGATGCCGCGCGCCATGCGTGCGTAGGCGTCCGCCTGGCTCAATCTGAACTCGGCCTGCAGTGCGTCCGAGATGCCCAGCCGCTCCGCCGCCGTCAGCAGGGTGGTGTAGAGCGCCGTAGAACCCTTGGTCATGGCGGCGTAGCACATCTTGAGGGCTGAGGCGTCTCCGATGGGACCTTCCAGCAAGCGAACATCCAGGCCATAGTCACCCAAGGCCGCGAACTCGGACGCGTGTGGCCCAGAGGCGTAGATGCGCGGGGTGCTGCCGCCGCGTGGCGGGCCGCCGATGATGCCTGCATCCACAAAGCGTCCGCCCGCCGCGGTGACGCGCTCGCCGATGGCTTGCACCGTCTGCGGGGCGATGGCGTTGCAGTCCACATACACCAACTCGGCGTCCGTGCGCTCCAACGCCCGGGCCACCTCCTCCCCCAGAGCCTGCGCCTGGGCCGGCACCAGGATCGAGAGCAGCATCTCGGCCTGGCGCACCAGCTCATCGTAGCTGGGCACATCCTCGATGCCCGCCTCCCGCGCCAGCGCCCGCGTGCGCTCGCTTCGCCCAGCCAGGCAGGTGATCACCCGCAGGCCATGCTCGCGGATGCGTTGTCCCACGCTGTGCCCCATGTCGCCGGGGCTGAGAACCGCAACTGTGTTGAGAGCCATACGCTCCTCCCTCCTGACTCGGCTTCACTCCTACAAGAGAGATCATACGGGGAGGGCGCGTTGGGTGTCAAGCTTGAGGCACAGCGTACAGGCTCGATGTCTCGGACGGAAGCACGGCTGTACGGATCGAGGCTTGGGAGAGCCATGCGCAACTCAGGCCGCCAACGCCGACAGCAGCGCGCTGGCCTCCTGCAAGTCGGGCGTGTCGAATCCCTCCGTGAACCAGCCCAAGACGGCAGAGAGCGTCTGACGGGCTTCGTCGCCTCGATCCTGGCCTTGTAGCAGCCGACATAGGCTGGTCGTAGCGCGCAGTTCCCACGCCTTGGCCTCTTGCTGCTGGGCGATGGCGATGGCCTGGCGGAAACACGCCTCTATCTGCTCGGGGTCGTCGCCTCGCTGCTGTAAAAGCTCGCCCCGGAGTCGATGCAGTTCAGCCTCGTACCAGCGTTCGTCGGTGAGCTCCACGTGCTCCAGAGCGTCAGCGATGACCTGCAGCCCTTCCTCAGGCTGCCCGGCCAGGGCGTAGCCCTCGGCAAGGCCCGCCAGCCAGAACGTCTGGTTGAGCCTGGTACCACGCTGCCGCCAGATGTCCAGAGCCTGGCGCATCTCGGCGATTCCCTGCTCTGGAAGCCCCAACTGCGCACGGGCCCAGCCTAACCAATACAGCGCTGCGCCATGCTGGGCGCTCACGCCCTCCTCGGAGGTCTCGGGTAACATAGTCTGAGCCCCTTGTAGAACGGCGTGCGCCTCGCGTCGTAGCCGGCGCGCAAGCAGGTAGCCATTGCGAAAGAACACACCATAGCCTGAAGGCGTCAGATCAACAGCTTCCTCGGCCAGTGTCAGGGCCAGATCAGGATAGCCGGCACACCAGTACACGAGCGGGGGCACACCCGACATAGGAGCGACGCGCCCGGGCCATGGCCGCAGTGTGCCTTGCGTGGAGCCCGGTCCAAGGAGTGGGTCGAGGTACTGTCTGGCCACCGCCAGGTGCCCAGTGCTTGCCCACAGGGCCCCACCCAGGTAAAAGTGGATGTCGGGCAAGAGATCAGGAGCGGCGCATTGCGCGAGTTCGAGCATCTCTCCGGCCAGCTCGATGGCCGCATAGTACTCTGCCCGATTCCAGTGCGCGTGTGACCGTCCGTAGAGACCCCAGATCAGGCGAACATCGTCGCCTGTCTGGCGTGCCAGCTCGCAGAGGCGCTCAATCGCCCGATCCACCGCAGGATAGCTGCTCCCTCTGGCGAGGCGATACGAGATGGACAAAGTGGCCTGGAACGCCATCTCCTGGCGAGCCCGCTCAAGCGTGAAGGGCAGCGACTGGATCAGTGCCACCCCCTGGGTGGCGTGTCCAGCGGCCTCTGTGAGCGCGAAGGACCCGACAGCACTACATGCCGCCTGCGAGAGATATGCCGCCGCTTTGTCCACCAGACTTGCGGCACGATAGTGCCAGGCCAACTGCGGCAAGATGGCGGCCACATCTGTCGCGCGCGGCCCGTAGAGAGCGGCCAGTCGGTCCCCGACGACGGGCCAGGTCTCGAATATGAACTCAGGGACGGCGCCGTACAGAGCTTGGAGGGCATCGCCGACCTCCTCATGCAGGCGCGCCCGCTCCACAGGGTTCAGACGCTGGTAGAGGTAGTGCTGGAACAGGTGGTGCCGGAAACGATAGCGCGAGAGGCGCTGTGACCCGATGCGCCGCATAGCGTGGGCATCCACCAGGTGATAGCGACTGCTGAGCACGCCGTTCAGGACGTGCAGCGTCTCTCGCTCGTCTGTCCCTCGCACCTGCGCCACGATCTCGGCTGTAAACGCCTCGCCCTCCACGCTGGCAGCCGCCAGCAGTCCTCGCCACGCCGCAGGCAGGCGCCCGATCTGCTGCGCGATCACCGACTCCACCCGTGTGGGGAGGGTGGCCCAATCCAACGTTGCCGTTTGCACCCACCGGCCGGCGTCATCCCGCTGCAGAACTCCGCGCGATTGCAGTCCGCGCAGCAGTTCCACGGTGAACAGAGCCTGTCCGTCGGTGTGCTGGAAAAGCGCCTGGCGGAAGGCGGCGCCCAGTCGATTCGGTTCGCTATCCACAAGCTCCTCAACCAATCCTCGTCCGTCGGCCTCGGCCAGATCCACGGTGACTTCGCCCCAGACCTGCTGGAACTCGTTCACCAATGGCTCCAGGGGATGCGGCTCCCCATCTCTGCCCAGCGCCACCTCCTCCGTGCGGTAGGCGGCGACGATCAGGATGCGGCTTCCCTGCAGGCGTCGCCCAAGGTGGAACAGGAGCCCTAGGGAGCCGGCATCCGCCCATTGCAGGTCGTCTAAAACGAGGACCAAGGGGCGATCCCGCGATAGTATCTGCAGGACCCGCGTGTACTGGGCAAACAGAGCGGCCTGTTGAGACGTTTCGGAGACCGCACCCGCTCCGCGGCGGCGTAGGCGCTCCTCGAGTTGCGCCTGCCACGTCGGCGCATCGGACAGCAGAGCCTCGGCCCGGGCCAGCAGCCCTGCACCCGAGATCATGACATCCAGCAGGGCTGGTCCCATCTCCAGGAGCGCCTGGAGGGTGGTGGTAAAGAGCAGCCCTAGCCGACGGGCGTGCTCTCGCGTGATAGCAGCGCCAGCTCGCCTGGCTGTGATGTCCCCGCTGAGCATCTCGAGGATCTCCACAAAGGGCAGGTAGGGATCCCCAATGCCCGTGTAGGCGTTGCACTGGCCGCTCGCTGCCACCAGATCGGCATGAGATCTCATCGCCCGCTGGACGAACGCACTGATCAGCGTCGTCTTGCCGCTCCCCGAATCGCCCTTCACAAAGACCACCCGCCCCTCGCCACTCAAAGCCTGGTCCAGATGCTGCGTGAGTCGAGCCAACTCGCGCTCACGCGCAACGCAGAACACAGATGTCCTTTCAGTGAGCTCGTCCTCATCGCGGCCGACGGATGAGGCCGATGGCAGAAGAGCGGACGGGCGGCCAGCGGCGGCTCTGACTTGCCGGATCCCATCGTACAGGGCCTTCGTCTCCATCTCTGGCTCAACGCCCAGTTCCTGGCCAAGGAGCTGACAGTACTGCTCATAGTGCGTCAGCGCCTAATTGCGTTGCCCACAGCGCGCCAGAAGGCGCATTAGGTAGCGGTGCCCCTCCTCGTCGAGTGGCTCCAGCGCCAGCAGTCTCCGTACGTGGTGAATAGCCCTTTCCCACTCGCCTTGATCCTCGCATAGGTCTGCCAACCACCTGAGAGCCGCCACCATGCGCTCATGCAGCCTTTCCTGCCAAAGCAAGGCCCAATCCTGGAATTCGATGCTCGGGATCGAGAATCCCTCCAGGAAGCTGCCCCGGTACAGAGCGACGGCCACCTCCAGCTCATCGATCAGGTTGCTGGCAACGCCCAGCCCCGACGATGGCGGCTTGGCCTTCCTGGCAGATTCGGCCCGGGCAACCAGTTGCTGAAACTCGGCGACGTCCACGGTCACGTCGGCGGCAGGGTTGAGGCAGAGCGAGTCGCGGGAGATGAGCAGAAAGGGCGGATCGGCCTGGGCGTCGCCGATCGCCTTTCGCAGGTTGGCCAGGGCCGTGCGCAGGTTGTTCAGAGCGGTTCGATCTGGGGATTCCGGCCACAACAGCGCGGCCAGCATGTTGCGTGGGTGCACGCGATCGGCCTCGGTGGCGAGGAATGCCAGCAAGGCCAGAGTGCGTTGCGAGCGGAACTTGGCAGTCGGTTCGCCATCCCGCATGACGCTCGGCGTCCCAAGCAAGGCCACGGATAGGTGAGCCATGCGCGCTCCATCAGGAAACAGAACCTCATGCGCATCCCCACGCGACCATCATATCACATTCCGCTCAGATTCGCATCCTGTTTGCGTGATGTATGCGTTCTGTTGGCGCCTTCGATGCACTCATCGGCTATGATGAGGTTGCACAACATGGCAGAGGAGTGGGGTCGTGTTAGAGGGCAAACAGGAGCGGCGGGCCTATGTTCTGCGGCTGTGGCCGAGCGAGAGCGAGGGCAAGCGTGTCTGGCGCGCGATGCTGCAGAATCCTTTCAGCGCGGAACAGCATGTCTTCGCCAGTCTGCAGGCGCTATGCGCCTTTTTGGAGGAGCAGACGACAGGCTCGGCCCCGACCCCAGCAGGGGGGCGGTCAGCAGACAAGGAAGGAGGTGAGATCGACACCAGGGGTGAGGAAAGCGAAAACGACAAAGCGTTTTGATCGGGATATCGTGCCTGCCTCCTTGCGTGGGTGGGATCAGCACGGAGGGGGGCCTCAGTTCAGTCAGATACGTGACGAGAAAGGAATTCGAGATGAAACGGGTTATGCTGTTCCTGAGTCTGATCGCTGCTACACTTCTGCTCGCTGCATGCGGCCCCGGTCAGGACCCTCTCAAGGTGGTCACAGCCTACCGCAAAGCCGAGGACGCGGGGGACTATGACAAGGCGCTCACCTATTTGGCCAACGATGTCGTATACGTTGTCGGCGGGAGCGACTCTGCCCCAGGCCCCTTCGACGGGCGATATGAGGGCAAGGCCGCGGTGCGTGAACTTCTCGGGGACTCGGCCAACGCCACAGCCGCGGGCACTCTCAAGATAGAGAGCAGCAACATGCGCGCGAGCGGAGATGCGGTGCGCATCGATGTGAAGGTCCGCTGGGGCGGTGAGTTGGTCAGAGCGGGCTATGATCTGTATGTGGTGCGCCAGGGCAGAATCGTCTACATCGGCCCGGAGAGCGCTGCGGCCGAAATGGGACTGCTGTAGGGACCAGGGCGCGCGACCGGCGCGCTTTCAGTGTCCGCCGGTCGCGCCGTCCCGTCTCTGGCGCCGCTAGTCCAGGAGGGCCGCCAGCTTACCGAGCTCCTCTGTGCTCAACTCCCGCTCGCCGGCCGCTGCGTTCATCCGCGCCTGGGCCGGCGACTTGCAGCCGGGGATCGCCACCGGCGCGGTTGCGTGCGAGATGACATAGCGCAGCGCGGCCGTCACCATCCCGTCGCCGGGCTGGAGTGCGGTCTTGAGCTTTTCCACCACCGCCAGGTCGGCCAGATAGCCGTCGCGCCCGCGCTCGCCCACGTTGTACTGGCTGCGCACCGCATCCGTGAAAACCGACTCGGCGGTGTACTTGCCCGCCAGCAAGCCCTTGCGCAGCGGTCCCCGCACCAGCACCGCGATGCCCTGCTGTTGGCAATAGGGCAACAAGTCATCCTCCGGCTCGCGATTGATCAGTGAATAATCCACCTCCACCACGCTGCAGCGCCCTTCCGCGTTGAAACGCTTGAGCGCGTCCAGGCTGTTGGTCGAGATCCCGTAGGCCCGGACCCGGCCCCGCTGCTTGAGGACCGCAAAGGCCTCGAGATACACGCTGGGATCCTCGATGTTGCCCTCATGGCACAGAAGAACGTCGAGATAGTCGGTGCGCAGGCGATGCAACGAGGCATGGGCGCACAGGCGGATCATGTCCACGGTGGTCTTGGGCACGCCCTGGCCGGTGCGGGCGCCCCAGTTGCCGATCTTGCTCACCACAAACACGCGATGGCGCAGGCCGGCCAACGCCACACCCAGCCGCTCCTCCGAAAGCCCGTTCGGGATGCCGTACGACTCGGCGGTATCGAACAGGTTGATGCCAGCGTCGTAGGCCGCGCGCACCGTGGCCCACGCGGTCACGTCATCGATCTCGCCCCACTGATTCCCGATGTTCCAGGTGCCCATGCCGATGGCGGACACCTCCCAACCCAACTTGCCGAATGGGCGATAAAGCATCGTGTGCCCCCTCTCATGTCAGCCGACGCCGGGATGCGCCGGTCTTGCACAAACCATATCTGATTATGGCAATTTCCCTTGGGACCGTCAACCCGAACTTGGTGTCCACCTCGCAACGGTGGTATCATGGAGCGAGTACTCGGTGGGGATGAGGAGGGACGAACCATGCAGACCGGACGCTATGTGGATCGCTTTTTGGTGGCCGACGGGCATTGTGATAGCTTGATCCTCAGACAAGTGCGGGACGATCCCATCGATCTGGCCGACGTAAGCGCCGTGTATCAGGTCGATCTGACTCGCCTGCGGGCGGGGGGCATGGACTGCCTGTGGACCATGGTGGGTGACAGCGACATGGCCCAGTCGAGCGTGCTGGTGGATGCGGCCTATGAAATGTGTCGCCATCACCCCGACGATTTCGCGATCTGCACCACGGCCTCGCAGGTGCGCTCCGCGCGAGAGGCGGGCCGCATCGCGCTGGTGCTCACCATCGAGGGCCAAAAGATGTTCGCCGAGGATCCGGCCCACTTGCGCAACTGGCATCGTTGGGGTGTGCGTGTGGCCAGCATCACCCATGGCGGGGGGCGCCGCCCGGAGCTGCAGTACGATCCCAGCTACTTTGGCTACATCAGCCCCACCGAGCGCGAGAATCTGCGCCGCCAGAGCAAAGGGCTGACCCCCTTTGCCTATGAGGCCTTGGCGGAGATGGCGCGCCTGGGGATCGCCGTCGACCTGGCTCACATCAACGATGTCGCCTTTTGGGAGGTGGTCGAGCACGCCGAGTGCCCCGTGTGCTACACGCATGGAAGCTGCTACGCCCTCTGCCCTCACTCGCGCGCGCTCACCGATGACATGATGCGCGCGCTGGCCGAAAAGGGCGGCGTGATGGGCATCGCCTTCTATCGGGGCTTTATCGATCGCGAGGCGCCCAGCCTGGATCGGCTTTGCGACCATTTCATGCACGCCCTCGAGGTGATGGGCCCCGATCATGTGGGCATCGGCTCCGACTTTGATGGCACCTCTGGGCTTGTCTGGCCGATCCCCCAAGATGTCTCGCGGATCGAGGAGGTCTTTACGGCCCTCGCGGTGCGCGGGGTGACGGATGACGTTCTGGAGCGGGTGGCCGGCGAGAATTTCTTGACGTTATTGCCGGCTTAGCGCTACATTCAGCCGGTGCGAATGCATGCTTGGCCTGACATGCCATACTCGCAAAAGATAGGAGCGCATGACCAGACCTGAGATCTATCCATTGACTTTTGCGCCCGTATTTCGGGACTATATCTGGGGTGGCCGCAATCTGGAGACCTTGTTCGGTCGCGAGTTGCCGCCGGGCATCATCGCCGAAAGCTGGGAGATCTCTGGTCATCCCAGCTCCCCCACGCGCGTTGAGTATGGTCACTGGGCGGGGCGGACTTTGCCGCAAGTCATGGAGGCCCTGGGCGAGGAGCTGGTGGGCCGCCGCGCCAAGGGCGCCTTGCAGCGCGGTCGCTTCCCGCTCTTGATCAAGCTCCTGGATGCCAACCGCGATCTCTCGGTGCAGGTGCATCCGGGCGATGTCTATGCTCAGGTCCACGAGAACGGGGAGCTGGGCAAAACCGAGATGTGGTACGTGCTGCATGCCCAGCCCGGCACGGAGCTCATTTACGGGTTGGCCCGCGGCGTGACGCCCGAGAGCTTTCGCCGAGCGATTCGTGAGGGCGCCGTCGCTTCCCAGTTGCAGCGCGTGCCTATCGCAGCTGGCGACAGCTTTTGTGTGCCGGCGGGCACGGTGCACGCGCTGCTGGCGGGCGCGGTTGTCGCCGAGATCCAGCAGAACTCGGATGCTACCTATCGGGTGTACGATTGGGATCGTCTGGGGGCCGATGGTACGCCGCGCCCCCTGCATGTCCGGAACGCCCTGGAGGTGATCGACTGGGACCAGGTCGAGCCTACCAAGGTTCGGCCGATTTGCGTCTCGGATGCGCATGGCGTGCGGCGCGAGGTGTTGGTC
>JAFGLK010000129.1 GCA_016928125.1 Anaerolineae bacterium | reverse complement strand
GGCCCAAGATGCACCGCCAAAGCATGCCCTGGCATCCGCAGGTTGTGGGTCGCGCAGATTCGTCCCCCCAAATGTGAACAGTTACGGCCGTAAACTGAGGCATTGGATGGATGAGAGACGAAGAGGAGGGCACAACGAGACAAGATGGTCCGAAGATGGGCCACACAGGCCGACTCATACGGCGCGGACGCTAGCGGTTGCCTCAGGCGTGCATGCCGTTTACAATGGTCCACACACCGCGAGAGAGACTGGAGAGCGAATCGTGTCTCGCGCAAGAGCAAGGCCAGTTGCCGCGTCCAGCAAGAGATATTGCCGCTGCCCCTGGCACTGGGGTTCGGCGAGGGGAACTGAGAGATGACTGAAGCAGATCTGCACGAGCGTTACGCGCCCATCTTGCACTTTGCGCAGGGGGAGCGTTTCTACCCCATGTCTGTCGAGGATTTCCTCTCCTATGCGGCGCTGTATCGCGCCGAGGAGCAACAGCCGCTGATCCCGTACGGCAGAGTGCGTCCGACTGACCTGGCCAGTCTTGATCCCGGCCAGGAGACGTTCCTACGCTCTGTGACGCGTGGCCCTCTGATGGGCCGCGATGTTGCGGCTGACTGGAGCAAGGACACGCTAGAATTGCTGGCGCGCTGGGCCCACTCCCCCGCGGCTGCCTGGTCGGACGACATCGCGCGCGGACTGTACGATTGGTTCAGTCCCAATACGGCGGGGGCCGCGCGACGTTTCTGGTGGAACAAGCTCCTGGCCTTCGGTCGGGGAGGCGACGCGCGCTCTGAGCTGCCTCGCTTCAGGCTGCCCGACGATACGCGGGCCTCTGCGCTCGAGCACTATGCCGCCTTCCCGCAGGGCAGGCCCCCCGAGACCTACTACTATCGCACCGTACGACAGGGGCGCTTTCTGAATCTGCAGTACTGGTTCTTTTACGCCTACAACGACTGGGCCATCGGCTTTGACGGATTCAACGATCATGAAGGGGACTGGGAGGGCATCCAGCTCTTCTTTGATCTCGATGGGGGACGACGTGTGATCGAGCCGCCAGCCTATATCTGCTACCTGGGGCATCACTCGCGCATGACAGAGCCGTGGGATGATCCCGATGTGCACAAGACGGGCACCCATCCGCATGCCTATGTGGCAGCCGGATCTCACGCCAGCTATCCGGCGCCGCGAGCCTACCCCATCATGTCGCTCTACAACCTGATCGATCAGGCGATGGGCGACGCCTACGTACTGGATCACACCTCCTGGCGCCAGCGCATCGACCTCGACGGCGCGGGTTGGGTGCACACCTACAGGGGCTCCTGGGGCACACGCTATTGGTTGTCGCTGGGTTGGTTACGAGGCCTCGTTGGGGCGCTGAGTCGCGCCATGCCGAGTGTCTCCGTGGCGAGCGCCGCCCGGGAGATACAACTGCCTGGCGTGAGCGCACCGCGCAGCCCGCGTTTCGACGATGAAGGCCAGGAACGCGAGACCTGGAGCCGCTCGGTCGAGTTCGCCGGCCTCACCGAGGTGTAGGCCGTAAGGTATGGGCGCATCGGCGCGTCCAGAGGGCAATGTGCACTTGCGGCAAGGGTGGGAGCCCCTGCCAGAGTGGAGAGAGCGTATCAAATCTTCGTTGCACCCTTTACCTGGAGGCCTGGACCATGAAGACACAAGATCGACTGCGCCAAAGGCTCGTACCTCTGACGATTGTCCTGGTCGCGGCGCTCACTTTGGCCGGCTGCGCAGCCGCGCCTACCGCGACCCCCTTGCCCCTGCCGACGCCCACCGTCGCAGCCCAGCAACCCGCGCCAACGATGGTTCCGCCCACACCCGTGCCGCCGACGGCCGTTCCACCAACGGCCTCTGCGCCCGCGGTGGCTACGCCTATGCCCCAAGCGACGGCTGTTCCTCCCACAGCGGCGCCCGCCCCCCCCACCGACGCGCCAGCGCCCACGCAGGCCCCCGAGGAGCCCGCCTTCGTCTGGCAGCCTGACGGCACGGTGTCTGCCGACGAATACAGCAGCAGCGTCGCGACGGCCGGAGTGACCTTTCACTGGCGCACGGATGGCGAATTTCTGTACGGCGCCCTATCGGCCGACACCAGGGGCTGGGTCTCTGTGGGCTTTGATCCCGATCAGCGCATGCAGGGCGCCAATTATGTGTATGGTTGGGTGAAGGATGGCCAGGCCGAGGTGATGGATATGTTCGGCACCCGGCCCAGCGGCCCGAACTCGCATCCTGTGGACACAGAGTTGGGTGGGCAGTCGCACATCCTGGCTTTTGGCGGTGCAGAGGCGGGTGGCACCACGACCATCGAGTTCCAGATTCCGCTCGATTCCGGCGACGCGAACGACAAGCCGCTGGCGGTGGGCGAGACCCACACCATTCTGTTGGCCTTTGGCCCTGGCGATGACCTCAGTTATCACGCACAGCGCGGCGCGACCGAATTTGTGCTGACTGCCGAATAGCGACGATCTCTGACAGTCAGGTGACGCGCTTGGGATCCCCTGAGGCCCAGCGCAGGGCCATCTCGATGCGCTGCAACTCGAGTGGCCTTCTTGCGTAGAGGGAGGTGAAGGGGCGCGCAGCTTGCGCAGGGCTGCATATAGACGGCGCGTGCGCGGAAAGAGAGGTCGATACGCATGAGTCTCCTTGGCAATATCGTGTGGCTTATCTTCGGTGGCCTGATTGTGTCCTTGTTCTACATCGTGGGGGGAGCGCTGCTTTGTGTCACCATTGTGGGAATTCCCTTTGGCCTGCAGGCCATACGCCTGGGTGTGGCCAATCTGGCGCCCTTTGGCAAGACGATAGTCCCAGCGGGGCACATCGGGCCGCTCAAGCTGCTCTTTGACGTGATCTGGATCTTGCTCTTTGGCTGGGAGATCGCCATGGCCCATTTGACGTCGGCGCTCATTCTGGCCATCACGATCATCGGCATCCCCTTTGCCCTGCAACACCTCAAGCTGGTGCCTGTAGCGCTCTTCCCATTCAATCAGGAACTGCGTTAACCAGGCTCTGGCGGGTGGGTTCATTCGTCGGGCAGCGCTCGCTTCTTCGAGGGCGGGTGCTGCCCTGTTTTCCTGAGGATTCTTCGACTCGAGCCTCCATGTCGCGTCTGTTTGTACCCCTGTCCCTTGTCAAGTATAATGTGCGCCAATCTCGCCCTGCTCAGGGGTCGCGCGCAGTCGCCTGCCGGCGGCCTCCGGCGAGAGATGAGCGCACAGATTGTGCGACCTCGGGCAGCGTAGCCCTCTTCCCCAGCGTCGGTCCTCATCCGCCAGCGTGAGCAGACTATCCTTGCCTTTGAAGCAGTGGGGGGCGGTGCCATGATCGTCATGAAATTCGGGGGTACGTCTGTAGGCACGGGCCAACGCATCGCCAACGTGGCCCGCATCTGCGCGCGGGTGCGCGCGGAGACAGGCAGCCCGCCGGTGGTCGTGGTATCGGCCATGAGCGGCGTCACAGATAGCCTCAAGCGGGCTGCGAGCAGCGCGTCGGCGGGCGACAGCGAGACGTTCCATCTCATTCGAGACGAGTTACAGCAGCGGCATGTGCAGGCGATCGAGGATTGCGTCAGCGACGTGGAGACGGCGCGGGGCCTGACGGCCGAGATCGATGGTCTGCTCAACTGGTTTGAGACGTTGTGTCAGAGCATCTACACCTTGGGTGAGTTGACCAGCCGCGGACAAGATGTCGTCTGGGGCTTGGGCGAGCGCCTCTCGGCGCGGCTGACGTCGGCCGCGCTGCGCAGCCAGGGCGTGCAGGCTCAGACCGTCGAGGCCACCGAGGTGATCGTCACTGACGACAATTTCGGCAACGCGGGGCCGCTGTTTGAGGAGACGACTACACGAGCCAGGGCGCGGCTTCTGCCTTTGGTGCAGAGGGATGTGATTCCAGTGGTCACTGGCTTTATCGGCGCCACGCGCGAGGGAGTGCCCACCACGTTGGGGCGAGGCAGCAGCGACTTTAGCGCCACGATTTTGGGCCGCTGCCTCGAGTCCGAAGAGGTCTGGATCTGGACCGATGTCGATGGCGTCATGACCGCCGACCCCCGCATTGTCCAGGGCGCGCGCACGCTGCCCACGATCTCTTACGGCGAGGTGGCCGAGCTCTCCTACTTTGGAGCTAAGGTGCTGCATCCACGCACAATGCAGCCCGTGCGCGAGCGGAACACGCCGGTGCGCGTGCTCAACTCACTGAATCCCGATCATCCCGGCACGGTGATCTCGAACGAGATTTCGAACACGCCAGTGGTCAAGGCGATCACGGCCATCCGCGACCTGAGCCTGGTCACCGTGTCGGGGCCGGGGATGCAGGGCGTGCCAGGCGTCGCTGGGCGCGTCTTTTCGGCGGTGGCCCATCAGGGAGGCAGCGCGCTGCTGATCACCCAGGCCTCCTCAGAGCAGAGCATCTGCTTTGCCCTGCGCGCGCAAGATACCCCGGCTGTGCTCGACGGGCTGCGCGAGGAACTCCAGTTGGAGACGATGCGCGGCATGATCGACCGCATCGAGAGTCAAGACGACGTGGCCATCGTCGCGGTGGTGGGGGCCGGCATGCTGGGGCGCCCCGGCATCGCCTGGCGCGTGTTCGGGGCTCTGGCGGAGCAATCGATCAATGTGATCTCGATCGCCCAGGGCTCGTCAGAGTACAATCTCTCACTGGTGCTGGCCCAATCCGACGTGGACGAGGGCGTGCGGGCCATCCACCGACAATTCGAGCTGGACCAAATCTAGCCTGTCGACAGAGAGCGACTGATAGGATCCGACCAATGCATGCACGAACCGTACGCGTGGGCGTTCTCGGAGCCACTGGCGCGGTAGGCCAGCGCTTTGTTCAGCTATTGGAGGGCCATCCCTGGTTCCAGGTGACGGCTGTGGCGGCATCGGAGCGCTCGGTGGGACGGTCCTATGGCGAGGCCTGCCACTGGCGCCTCTCGGCAGAGTGCCCGACCAGCGTGCGCGATCTGATCGTGCAGCCGGTGGCGCCGGACCTGGACTGCGAGATCGTCTTTTCGGCATTGCCCTCGGCGGTGGCCCGCGATGCGGAGCCGCTCTTTGCAGCCGCCGGATACGGCGTCTTGAGCAACGCCAGCGCCCATCGGATGGACCCTGACGTGCCCCTGCTCATCCCCGAGGTCAATGCTGACCACTTGGGTTTGATTCCCCTCCAGCGCCAGCAGCGCGGCTGGGAGAAGGGCTTTATCGTCACCGATCCGAATTGCTCCACTGTGGGGCTGGTGTTGGCCCTCAAACCTCTCCATGATGCGTTCAGCGTCCGGCGCGTTGTGGTCACAACGATGCAGGCGCTCTCGGGCGCGGGCTACCCGGGGGTGCCATCGTTCGACATTCTCGACAATGTCGTTCCATTCATTGGTGGGGAAGAGGAGAAGCTGGTCACGGAGCCGCTCAAGCTGCTGGGCGCCTACTCGTCTGCGGAAGGCTGCATTCAGCCCGCCGAGATTCGCATCAGCCCACACTGCAACCGCGTGGCCACCCGCGATGGCCATCTGGAGACGGTGTCGGTCGAGTTCGAGCGCAAACCCTCGCTGAGCGAGGTGATCGAGGCGCTCAAGGGCTTTCATAGCGTGCCCTATGCGCTGGGCTGCCCATCGGCCGTGGATCCCACCATCGTGTTACGGTTGGAGCCCGATCGGCCTCAGCCTCGCCTCGATCGCGATACCGGCGCAGGCATGGCGATCACCATCGGGCGCCTGCGGCCCTGCGAAGTCTTCGATTTCAGGTTTGTGGTGCTATCACATAACACCATTCGGGGCGCAGCAGGCGGGTCCATTCTGAATGCCGAGATCATGCTCGCACAGGGGATGTGGTTATGAGTTGGAAACGAGGCACCCTGGCCGATTTCGTGGGCGACGCGCTGGTCTATCGCAATCTGGAGCCCATGGACAAGCGTGTCCCGGGACTGCGCATGTCATGGCACTTGTTTGGCATGGACCACTATTACGTGCCGCGCAAGACCACGCCCGAGTATGCGGCGGCGCTGATCGGCTTTCTCAGACAGACCCAAAAGATGCGCGGCGTCATGGCGCCGCTGCAGCGGGTGTTGTTCATCGGCGATACGCTGATGAACGACGGCACGGCGGCGCGCCACGTGGGCCAGGCCTACCCTATGCTGGGCTTTATCGGCTGTGATCGGCTAGGGGAGCCCGCCAAGGCGGAGATCCAGGGCGATCTGATGGTTGCCAACCGATGGACCACTCTGGCGGAGTATGTAGACTGGGTGCGGCGGGAGGGTTTTCCTCTTGACCAGCAGACCGCCCTGCTGATCGACCTGGACAAGACGTCGCTGGGGGCGCGGGGGCGCAACGACAAGGTCATCGATGCGGCGCGTATTCGGGCCGTGGAGCGCACCATGCGCCAGGCTTTGGGAGGGGAGTTCGATGAGACCGCCTTTCGCGCGGTCTATGATCCGCTGAACCAGCCTGCCTATCACCACTTCACGGCAGACAATCAGGACTATTTGGCCTATATCAGCCTGATGGTGGCGGGGGGCGCCTATGAGTTGGAGCAGCTATGGGACGATCTCCGCTCGGGGCGTCTGAGCTCGATCGAGGGTTTTGTGGCGGCTTGCGACGCCCGCCGCGAGCGCATGTCGAGCGGGTTGCTCGCCGCACATCAGGAGGTCTTGCGCGGCATGGCGCAGGGGGATCCCACCCCGTTCAAGGGGTTCCGTCGCGGCGAGTACTTTGAGACGGTAGCCAGCATGGACGTTCTCGACGACGACGCCTCAGCCGCGCAGGTGCTGGCGAGCGAGATCGTGATCACCGCGGAGGTGGCCAGCGTGGCGCAGGCCCTGGCTCATCAGGGGGTGCTGGTCTTTGGGATCTCGGACAAGCCCGACGAAGCCTCGGTGCCAACTGACGAGAGCGCGCAAAAGGGTTACAAGCCTATCCACCAGACGGTGATGAAGATCGTGGGCGAGGAACTTGGCCCCGTAACCAGCGCAGCCGGATAGGCACTGCACTGCGCTCCCACCATTGGGAAGCTCGCCGGAGCGCTGAGGTCGGGCCTGAATGGTCGCCCTCGGCGCCTCGCCTCTTACGAACTGGTCGCCGCAAGGCGCATGCTCTCCGCCAGGGCGGGATAGAGCCGTCGGTAGACCCGATAGGGATGCTCATAGAGGGCATGCTGGGCCGGATCGGGC
>JAFGLK010000128.1 GCA_016928125.1 Anaerolineae bacterium | reverse complement strand
TTGCGGCTCATATAGTGGTTAAAGTTCTGGTAGACGCGCATCATCTGAGCCACAAAGCCATCATCACGGGCGCTCTCGTTCAAACGGGCTTGAGCGATCCTGCCCAGCATGAGCACTGGGTTATGATCGGCCTCCTCCCACAGGTCGCGGTCCAGGCGGCGGAACAGATCCACCGCATCCAGATTCCAGGTCCACCAGAGATTGTAGGCCAGATCGCGCAAGGGCCGCAGTTGTGGAGGCAAAGAGGGCGTGACGGTGTAGGTCCTATAGGGTCGCAACATGATCTATTCCCTCCTGGGGAAACCCGCTGCCTCCGAACTCAAGCCAGAGTGGGACCCGCACGCTTTCCACAGCACGATAGGTGGACCTCACCTTGGCTTGAGCTTGGGGCAACGCTATGGGCGAATCCGGGGAGTATTATAGCCAGTCGGCCAGAGAGCGGCAATTCGGGACATGCGGCCGATGACGATCGAATGTGCTGAATTATGTTGAAAAGTGATGATCTTGAGTTGATAGGGTTTCGAATCATCTTTTTATGTTGAATTATCCCTACATTCAAACGAGCCTCTGCGAGTGATAACCTCACCCCCCTCAAAAGGAACATCTGCTGCAGGAACTGAGGCGTTCAGAGGTGAGCTGTCGGCGAGCGTGCTCCCAGCCAATCGTCGGTTGACAATCCGGGCTGGCCGACCTAGAATATCCGCAGCTGAACTACCCAGCATGCGAGTCTACTTCCGCTGAGCGCTTCTATTTGGATCTGACAAGTGCCCAGCAGGGCACTATTGCCACAGAGCTGCACAAGGAGGCTTGCTGATGCCACTTTTGAGCAACAAAGATGCCACGTTTCTCCGCGATCACTTTAGGGAGACTTTGGTCAAGCCGGTGCGATTGATCAACTTTACCCAAACGATCGCCTGTCAGTTCTGTCGTGAGACGGGCCAGATTCTTGAGGAAGTGGCTGCGCTCTCTGATCTGATCAGCGTGGAGACCTACAATTTCGTCACAGATAGAGAGATCGCCGACCAATTCGGCGTCGACAAGATTCCAGCTACAGTGATCATGAGCGACCGGGATTATGGCATCCGCTTCTACGGAATCCCCTCGGGCTACGAGTTCACCTCGCTGGTGGAGGACATCGTCGACGTGTCTCGCGGCGCCACGGAGCTATCCGAGGAAACGCGTCAGAAGCTGGAGCAGATACAGGATCCGCTGCACATCCAGGTCTTTGTCACGCCCACCTGTCCCTACTGCCCGGCCGCGGTGCGCATGGCCCATAGCTTGGCTATCGCCAGTGACAAAATCAGGGCCGACATGGTCGAAGCCATCGAGTTTCCGCACTTGGCCAACAAGTATGGTGTCTATGGCGTGCCCCGTAACATCATCAACGAAGACACCCAGGTGGAAGGCGCCCTGCCTGAGCCTCTATTCCTGGCCAACGTGCTCCAAGCCGCGGGCCTGATGCCCCAGGAAGAGGTCGACCAACTGATGGAAAAGATGGCGGCGGAGGTTGAGGTCGCCCATGAACACGAGCACGGCGAGGACGAGGGGCCCACGCACTGAGCGGTAGACCCACTGGAAAGCGACCAGGAGCCGTTCAGGTGGCCATCGTGCCGCAGGGGACGGCTCCCTTTTTTCCCCTGGAGGTGAGCACGCCATGACGGAGCCCATGAAAATCAGCTGTTGCTGGCTCTATGCCATCAGCAAGTATGGTTATCCAGTGCCTGTGGCCGACATACCTGAGGCGTTGAATCAGATGGCCAGGCTGGGGTTTCACTATGTGGAGCTCGAGGGCGCCTCGGCGGATGGTAATCTGCTCGCGCTGCACAACGAGCGCCACGGGATCAAGTCGCTCTGTGCGGAACTTGGGCTGCGCGTGGTCAACTTTTGCCCGGTGATCCCCGAACTGGTGAGCCTGGACCCGCTCGAGCGTCAGCGCGCATATGAGCTGTTCGATGTCGCCGTGGAGTTGGCCCAGTTCTTTGAGTGTGCCACGATCCAGATCGACAGCTACACCCCACCGCTCCAATTCGTGGGCGAGCAACCCTATAAAGAGATGCTCAACTATGGCATCCAGTTTCAGATTGAGGTGGACCCACTGTATGACTGGGAGGTGCAGTGGCATACCCTGGTCGACACGTTTAAGCATTGCGCCGCCGTGGCGCAGCGCGCCAACCTGCCGTTCTGCCTTGAGCCGCGCGTGGGCGAGATCATCAGCAACACGGATGCCCTATTGCGCCTGATGGAGCATGTAAATGCCCCGAATTTCGGCGCGGTGCTCGACACGGCCCACCAACATGCCCAGAAAGAGATTCTGCCTCTGAGCGTGGAAAAGCTTGGCAAACGGATCATGTACCTACATGTGGCTGACAACGACGGCCGGATCAACGAGCACAAAGCATTGGGCGAGGGCACGGTCGATTGGCGCGGCGTGTTTGCGGCCCTGAAAAAGCACGCCTTCGGCGGCTATGTCGCCATCGACATCGGGCGGTTACCCGATATGGACGAGGCCATGAGCCGCTCACTGGCCTATCTCGAGTCCTTGCTGCCTCAGCTTGGCATCGCCTACGAGATATAGGAAAGCGTCGAGAACATGCTGGCCATCATCCATGGCACCGTGTACACGCCGACTCGCATCATCCCGGATGGTCGAGTGCTCATCGAAGGAGCCCACATCAGGGCGGTCGGGTCCCCCTCGCAGGTGCCCCTGCCCGAAGGCGTAGAGCAGATCGATGCCCAAGGCCACATCGTCTGCCCCGGCTTGGTGGACATCCATGTCCACGGCGGCGACGGCGCCGATGCCACCGATGGCAATGCTGCGGCGATCCAGCGGCTGGCAGGGCGCCATCTTCGCGCCGGCACCACCAGCCTCGTCCCAACCACCGCCAGCGCGCCTCTTGCTCAGATCTGGCGCTCGTTCGACGCCATTCGTGAGGTCAAAGCAGCCCAGGGCGAGCGAATGACGGGAGACCAGGCTCGTGTCCTGGGGATCCACATGGAGGGGCCTTTTTTCTCACTGGAGCAGCGCGGCGCCCACGCCCCCGAGTTGTTGCGCATGCCCGATGACGCGGAGAGGGAAAAGCTCTATAGCTACAGCGAGGACCTCGCCTGTGTGACGTTGGCTCCAGAACGCGAGGGGGCTCTGGTGCTGATCCGCGAACTCGCGCGGCGCGGCGTGCTCGTCGCTGGGGGGCATTCAGATGCGCTCTATGCGCAAGTTTGCCTGGCTATGCACGCCGGCTTGAGCCACGTCGTGCATCTATGGAGCGGCATGTCGACAGTGCGCCGCATTGGCCCCAAACGCCACGCCGGTATGTTGGAAGCCGCGTTGGTGGAGGAGGGCCTCACAGGCGAGATCATCGCCGACGGCTATCATCTGCCCACGAGCCTCATGAGGATGGCCTATCGCCTCAAGGGACCCGAGAAACTGTGTTTGGTGAGCGACGCCATGCGCGCCTCCGGTATGGGGCCGGGGGAGTATGACGTGGCGGGGCAACGCGCCCTCGTCGAGGACGGAGGCGGCGTCGCGATCACGCCTGACCGCAAGGCCTTTGCCGGCTCGATCAGCACCATGCTGCAATGCCTGCAGCACATCGTCCACGTGGTCGGCATTTCCTTGCGCGACGGCCTGCAGATGGCCACGTTGACGCCCGCGCGCATCCACGGCTGGGAGGACCGGATCGGCCAGCTGGCTCGGGGGCGCTATGCCGACCTTCTGATCCTCGATTCGGCCACGTTGGTGCCACGCCTGATCATGTTGGCTGGGCGACAGGCGCGAACATCTGAGACTCAGTAGATCCAGATTTGGGTTCATGATGCATCAAGGAGAAAGTGAAGGGTTTGCC
>JAFGLK010000625.1 GCA_016928125.1 Anaerolineae bacterium | reverse complement strand
CCCCAGGCTGGGGGTGAACGAGGATCCGGTCACGGGCTCGGCCCATTGCGAGCTGGCCCCCTACTGGAGCGCCCGCCTGGGGCGCGACGCGCTGCGCGCCCGCCAGCTCTCCAAACGCGGCGGCCGGGTGGGCTGTCGCGTCAGAGGCGATCGCGTGTTGATCTCGGGCGCGGCGGCGGACTATATGGTCGCCGAGATTCACATCGGAGAATAGCCCGACACAGGCCTGGCGCCGAGGCGGTAGCGCGCCTCGTCCGCCGCGCCCTTGGCCGACATGGCCGATCGCTGGGACACGCTGGACACACAAAGGAGGATGGCATCGTGACGACGCCGGAACGTTCAATCAAGGGGCAGGCCCTGCTCCTGTACTTTATCCTGGCATTTGCCATCTCATGGGGCGCGATTCTGATCGCCGTCGGGCCCAGCGGGCTTCCCGTTTCCGCCGACCAGCTTCCCGTGTTGATCGTGGCCATGCTCCTGGGGCCAAGCCTGGCGGCCATCCTGGCGGCGGGCCTGACCTCCGGGAGGGCAGGCATTCGCAATCTCTTCTCCAGACTGCGACGCTGGCGCGTGAGCGCCCGCTGGTACGCGGTTGCCCTCCTCACCGCTCCGCTCACGACGGCCGTCGTACTGCTCATCCTTTCGCTTTTCCCCCCCGAGTTCCCGACCGCGCTCGCCACTTCGGACGACAAGGTCACCCTCGTGATCATGTGGATCGCGAGCGGGCTCCTGGTCGGGTTCTGCGAAGAGCTCGGCTGGACCGGCTTTGCGGTCCCTCGGATGCGGATGAAGCTCGGGTTGGTTGCCACCGGTCTGCTGGTGGGCCTTCTTTGGGGCGCATGGCATTTCCTCGTGAACTGGGAGGCCGACACGTTCTCGGGGGCGCTCCCCCTGGCCCTCTTGCTCGCTCGCCTTTTCTCCTGGCTGCCGCCCTTTCGCGTGCTGATGGTGTGGGTCCACGATCGGACGGAAAGCCTCCCTGTCGTGATGCTCATGCACATGAGCCTGGTCGCCAACACCGGCATCATCGACCCTGTGCTGGCCGGGGGCAGGCTCTTGATCTTTCTCCTGGTGAAGGCGGTTATGCTCTGGATCATCGTGGCCGTGGTCGCCATGGCCCAGCGGCGAACCGGCGCCACCACCCCCTAGTTTGCGAGGAGCGCACCCGTGCCAACCCTGTCGGTCCGCGACGTCTCCCTGTTCGTCCAGGTCACCGGCCACGGCCATCCGTTGGCGCTCATGCATGGCGGTCCGGGCGTCGATCACACTACCCTCTTGCCTCTCCGGCCCCTGGCGCATCACTTCACGCTGGTCTTTTATGACCACCGCTGCAATGGGCGCTCAGAGGGGGCGGCCGTCTCCTCGATGACCTGGGAGAACCTGACCGCCGATGCGGAGGCGCTGCGTCAGAGGCTCGGGTTTGACCGGTGGGCGGTGCTCGGGCATTCCTTCGGCGGCATGGTCGCCCTGGAGTATGCCCTGCGCTATCCCGAGAGTCTGTCGCACCTCGTGCTGATGGACACGTCCGGGGATAGCCGCTGGGCGCAAGAGCACGCGCCCAAGGTGCTGGCGCAACGCGGGTACAGCCCAGCGACGGTCGAGACGGCGGAACGCTTCTTTCGCGGGCAGATCGCCCCCAACGAGATGGTTGCCGCCATGCGCAAGTTCGGCGGCGCATACTACCACCGCCCCAGCCCGCTCTTGCTGGCGCGCGAGATGCTCGCGGGGCTGCGCATGAAGCTGCGCCCTGAGGCGCTCATCTTTGGGTTCGGCCAGCTGCTCAAGGGCTGGACGGTGATGGATCGACTCAACGAGATCACGGCGCCCACGCTGGTGGTGGCGGGCCGGGACGACTTTCAGTTTCCGCCTGAGCATCAAGCGGCGCTTGCCGCTGGGCTGGCCAACGCAGAGCTTGCGATCATCGAGCGCGCGGGCCACAATGTCCAGTCCGAGCGCCCCGCTCAAGTGATCGAGGCCGTCAAGGGTTTTATCGGCGCGGCAACGCCTGGCCGCGCCTGACAGGGAGGCCAGCCATGAGCCCCCTCTATGCCGACACGCATCCCAAAATGGAAGCCCTGCAGGTCGAACTGATTCGGGGCATGCCGCCGTGGAAAAAGATCGCTGTGGTAGACAGCCTCAATGAAACCGTCAGAACACTGGCGGTCGCTGGCATCAAACAGCGTCATCCCCAGGCGACCCCCGAACAAGTCCATCGCATGCTTTTCGAGCTGCTGTTGGGCGCGGAACTGGCGGAAAGGGTATGCGATCATGTCGGGTGAGACCACGCGCATCACGCTGCTGGTGTGCCGGGCGCTCGAACAGCTCGGCATTCGCTACGCAGTCGGCGGTTCGCTGGCGAGTTCCCTACATGGCATGATGCGCTCCACACTGGATGTGGATATCGTGGCCGATATGCGCCTCGAGCATATTGCGCCGTTGGTTGCCGCGCTCTCGAAGGAATTCTACGCTGACGAAGAAATGATGCGCAGGGCCATTGACCATCACCGCAATTTCAACCTCATCCATTATGAGACCGCCTTCAAAGTTGATATCTTTATCCGCAAGCCCCGCCCCTTTGACCGCATGGAGCTGGAGCGGCGCCGCACCGCGATCATTGCGACCGAACCCGAAGAGAGCGTGTATCTCGTCAGCCCTGAAGATATCGTCCTCGCCAAACTGGAATGGTACCGCCTGGGCGGCGAGATCTCCGACCAGCAGTGGCGCGACGTCCTGGGCGTGCTCAAGGTCCGCGCCGGCGAGCTCGACTTGGACTATCTGCGGACCTGGGCCGGCGAGCTCCACGTCGGCGACCTGCTGGAGCGTGCCTTGAAAGAAGCAGAGTAACCGTATGCCCGAGGCCTGTCTGGCTGACCAGCGCACGCCTGGATCGCCTGACAGGCGCCGCTCTTCTGCTCTTCGGGCCGCTCTATCATCTGACCGACGCGCAGGATCGCCGTGCGGCGCTGCAGGAGGTCGCTGAGGCCGGCTTCGCGGTCAGAGGCATCTATGGGGTCGAGGGCCCCTGCTGGCTGCTTCCCTCTCCCGCGTTCCGCCGCATCGTGTTCGAGCGCCGGGGTGGGCCGCGATGGGCCTTCCTCGGCAGAACCAGCGATCCCGAGCGAGCGCTCCGCAACCTGCTCGAACGCGACGCCCTCTTCACCGACCGGCTGCGCGCGGAGGCGACGCGCCTGGGCCTGACCATCATCCACGTCGATGCCACCATGGTGTTGGATGATCTGGCCAAGCGGGTGACGGAGGCGTTCGGGCTGTCCACACGCTGACATCGAACGTCCATTTGGGTGCATG
>JAFGLK010000624.1 GCA_016928125.1 Anaerolineae bacterium | reverse complement strand
GGTGGAGAGGGCGCGCACGCCATGATCTTGGCATACGCAGGTCCCTATCGCGCCTCGGTCGGCGTCATGATCTCCAGCGAGGGGAAGTAGGTTCCGTACCTGGCGCGATCTCGCGTCAGCAGGCGGAGACCGACCACAGCCGCATGGGCGCCGATAAAGAGATCGGGCAGCGGAGAGCGCCGGCTGCACCCTCTCTTATGGTAACCCAGAAAGGCCTTTCCGGCCAGGAAGGCGGCCTCCGGAGGGATGGGGAGGCGCTCAAACAGGGCCTGCGGAAGCGCCGTCTCCGCATTCTCGATTCGGTCAAACCCGATCGAGACCTCGGCATGGATCACGGCGTTGATGTACAGCGCTCCTTCGTTCCCACATCGCGCGAGGGCCGATGCTGACCACGCACCCCACTTGGGGTCCTCCGTGAGCACATCCAGGAGAACGTTGCTGTCGACGAGGGTGTCCGTCATCCCTCGCCCCTCATCAGAGCCATGATCTCGTCCGTGCTCATCTTGACCGTGGCTCGGCCTCGGAGATGGGCCACGATGCGCTCGCCCCGCGAAGGCTGCGTCACCGGGGTGAGCTTGACGCTGTCGCCCTCTACCTCGAACTCGACTTCGCTCCCAGGCTCGATGCCGAGCCGCTCACGAACCTCGATCGGGATGGTGACCTGGCCTTTTGTCGTGACTTTCATGGGGTGTCCCCCTTGCTCTTACTGGCATGAGTCATACCACCACGACGCCCATAGGGCAAAGCGCGCGGGGCGGCACCGCCGCCGAGGCCAACCCGCCCAGCGTGGCCGGGCGTCAGGGCCAGGTGAGGAATTGCTGCAGCAGGGCGAGCGCCGGAACCAGGCGGGGCGTGACGCCGCCATGTCAAACACGGGCTGAGCTACTCTTCGCAGCGCGTTGATCGCTGCGGCGGAGCGGTCCTGCCTTCATAGCCGGTCACGAGGGCACACTCGGTCACCCCCAGGCTGGACGCCAGGGCCTCCGAGGCCGCATTGTCGATCAGGTGGCTGTGGAAGGCCACCTTGCCCCGGCGGATCACGCTCACACCCCCAGCCTGTCTGCCAGCGCTATCAGGTCTTCCGCCACCACGTCAAAGCTCGGGTCCGGCACCAGGTCCACCGTCCCGCCCGGACCGCGCTCCAGCGGACGCGGCACGAACGCCGTGCGCATGCCGATGGCCCGGCCGGCGCGCAGGTCGCTCAGGTGGGCGGCCACCATCATCACCTCGCCCGTCTCCAGCCCGAGGAGCCGCGCCGCGGTGATGTACACCTCCGGGTCGGGCTTGTAGTGCTCGGCCAGCTCGGCGGACAGCACACAGTCCCAGGGCAGGCCGCTATGCTTGGCCATGTTCACTAGCAAAGACATGTTGCCGTTGGAGAGCGTGGCGACGATGTAGCGCGTTTTGAGGCGTTCGAGCCCGGGGATCACGTCGGGCCAGGGGATCAGCCGGTGCCAGACGCGATTCATGTGGTCGAGCCGGACCTCGCTCAGCCCCTGGATGCGGAAGCGTACCAGCAGGTCATCCAGGATCATGCGGTGCAACGTGTCGATGTGCAGCCAGGGCAGCTCGCCGCGACGCACGCGGTCCATGGCTGGACGGTAGCCGTCTCGCCAGGCGTCGGCAAAAGCCGCCCAGTCGATCGGCCGGTCGATCCATTCCTGCCAGGTCTGGGCCTCCTGGATGATGGTGCTGCGCCAGTCGACCACGGTGCCAAACACATCGAAGGTCAGGGCCTTGATGGCTGCCAGCGCGTCGCTCACGGGCGCCTCCTGCTGAACTGGTTCATCATGCAAGCCCAGGCTACACGCCAAAGAAACGCCGGTATTGCATCATCAGGTACTCCTGGCGCTCAGCCGGCTGCGAGAACTCTTTGCCGCGCACGTGCTCGTCATAGGCCGCCGCATAGGCGGCCAGTTTGTCGGCGTCCAGGCCCGCCCCGATCCCCGGCCCCTCGGGCAGCGGGATGCAGCCACGCTCGAACGGGATCAACCCGCCCGCCAGGACGTCGTCATGCAGCCGAAAGTAGCCCGTCTGGTTGGCATAGGTGAAATTCGGGCAGGCGGCGATCACGTGCAGATAGGCGCATAGCGCCACGCCCAACGTGGAAAAGTGGTGCATCACCACGGGCAGCCCGGCCGCCTCTGCCATGCCCGCCGTGATGCGGGCGCCCATCATGCCGGCGTCAAAGCGGGGATCCACGTGGATCACGTCGGCGGCGCCGCGCTTGATCACGTTCACCGCCTCGTACATGGTCCAGGAGGCCTCGTGAGCGGCGATCGGCACCGGCGAGGCTGCGCGCACCCGCGCCAGTTCGTCGATGTTGTACATCAGCACCGGCTGATCCACGAACTCCAGATCGTACGCAGCCATGCGGCCGATGATGCGCAACGCCTCGCCCGCCGACCAGGACTGATTGGCGTCCACGCGCAACCTGATCTCGGGCCCGATCGCCTCGCGGATCGCCTGCAGGCAGGCCAGGTCGCTCGCCTCATCCAGGCCCACCTTGCGGTAGATCGTGCCAAAGCCCTGGGCCACATATTCGGCGGCCTTGGCGCCTGCCTCCTCCGGCGAAAGCTCGTGGCTGACCGAGCCATAGAACGGAATCCGCTTGCGGAAAGCGCCGCCCCAGATGCGGTAGAGCGGCTGGCCGCAGGCCTTGCCCACCAGGTCCCAGAGCGCCATGTCGATGGCGTTCAGCGCCCAGCAGGCCGCATGGATGTGCAGATGGGTCAGATTGAATGCGGCATAGAGACGCTTCTTGAGGATCTCGGGCTGCAGCGGATCCTGTCCCACCAGCAGGGGCGCCGCCGAGTCGATGATCGTCTGACTGGCGGGCGTGCCGATGGGGCTAGGCGCCTCGCCGAGGCCCACCAGGCCCTCGTCGGTCAGCAGTTGGACGATCACTGCTGGAACGTATCCGAGCGTGCCGGGCACCGCCACAGCTGTTGTCTTGAGCTCCGTGATCTGCATGCTTGTTCCTCCTCTCGATCGCCGTTCCGGCTCGCCGATCACAGCAGAAAAGGCGCTGAACCCGCCCAGGATGGGATGCGGGGTGCCCTGGATGCGTCCGATGCCCACAACCGCCTGCGCGCGAGCCCCGGATCCGCTGCAAGGGGCCACCCTAGGGGCCAGAGATGGCCCCTAGGCGAGGCAGCTCCAGGGATACACACGCGGCTGGAGCGGACGAGTGGACACACGCACTCTGCCAAGGGAGACAGGGGGCGCGGCATGTGCCACGCCCCCAGCCACCTCACCACAGGGGCGGCCTGACTCGACCATAAGAAGACCTGGCCGCCCGATAGTTTATGTCAAGCCGTGCGTTGTTCTTCGGCATTATTCGAGGGCGAAGCCAGACACAGATGGCGCGCCATCGCGCGTCGCCTCAGAAATCCAGATTGGCCGGCTCATAATACTCTCGCGCGTGTCGGCAGCACGGGCACACCTTGGGCGGCTCTGTGCCTTCGTGGACATAGCCGCACACGCTGCACTTCCACATGATGGGCTCCTCGCGCTTGTAGACGGTGTCGCTTTCTACCATCTCGAGCAGCTTCTTGTAGCGATCTCGATGATGGGCCTCGATCTTGGCGATCTGGCGGAATAGGTTGGCAGCCTCGCGCTGGCCCTCTGCCTCGGCATCCTGAGCGAACTGGACGTACATGGTCGTCGTCTCATAGTCCTCACCGCCGATGGCCTCCTTGAGATTGGCCGCGGTGTCGCCGATGCCATTCAGCAGCCTGAACTCATCCTTGGCATGCCGCCTCTCATTCTCGGCCGTCTCCTCAAAGATCTTGGCGATATAGTGGTAGCCCTCCTTGTGCGCCTGCTCGGCAAAGTATGTGTACTTGTTCCGGGCCTGCGACTCACCCGCGAATGCCGCCTTGAGATTCTCCTCCGTCTTGCCCATCGCTAAGCTCCTTTCGGCTGTGAATGAATACAACGACCCGCCTCCCAATGCCTCGGAAAGCGTAGGCATTGCACCAGTATCGCGCAGAAGCACCGCTCCTGTCAAGTTGGGAAAATGGCTGTTGTGGCTCTTTGGCTCCTAGAGAGCACAGGGGTATAATGGGGCAGTTTGTTGCGCTCCCACCGCTGGGCTGGGCTCGGCGGCATCTGTTGATGAGGCGGGTACTCTATGTCGAAATCCAGGCACATCGCGCGGCGGCTGTCCGGAGCTCGCCCATGGATGGGCATCATGCTGATCGCCGTGCTGATCTTGATGGCCGGCTGCGCCCAAGGGACGCCCGTCACGCCCACGGCTCAAGAGGCCGTGGTGGGGGTGGCTGCCACGCCCACGACACAGAGCCCTGCGGTTGGGCCGGCCAAGCCGGCAGCCACCGCCACCGCCTCGCCTGTGCCCGCGACCTCCGAGCCATCCGGCGCCACGGCCCAGGCGGAGGTCAGTTCGTCGCCAGAGGCGGTGGCGAGCGGGGCCACTTCGGCAACGCAGGCCTCTCCCGAGCCTCTTACCTATGAAGGGATGCCAACCGGATTCACACCGGAGGGCTACGCCTACCTGGGCGACCTGGACGCGCCTGTGATCATGGAGGAGTACACCGACTATTTGTGTGGCTTTTGCGCTCGCCACGCCGCGCAGACCATGCCCGCTTTGCTGGAGGAGTACGTAGCGACGGGCCAGGTGGCCTATGTCTTTCATGACATGCCGCTGGCGCAACTGCACCCAACCGCAGCCCAGGGACATGCTGCGGCGCTATGCGTCGCCCAGCAAGGGCTGCCGCTCTTCTGGGCCATGCACGATGAGCTCTTTGGCAGACAAAGCGAGTGGAACCGCCTGCCCGACCCGAGCGAATTCCTCACGACGCTCGCCGAAGAGATCGGTGCAGACAAGGCGACCTACGAGGCCTGTGTGGACACAGGCGACGCGCTGGAGCGCGTGCAGGAGAGTGTGGCGGCTGCCCAGGCCCTCGGCATGAGCGCCACCCCGAACTTCCGCTTTACGCGCAGCGAGGACGGCGAGACTTACGCGCTGGTGGGTGCGCAGCCGCTGGCTGTCTTCCGCCAGTGGCTGGATGCCCTGCTTGCAGGCGAGGAGCCGCCTGAGGAGCAGAGACAGGAGGCCGGCCAGCAGGAACTGCCCCTGTGGGCCACCCCCAAGGGCCTGGCTCCCGATCCCGAGCGACCGGGCTACAACCTCGCGGGCGACGCCTACAAGGGCAACCTGGACGCTGAACTGGTCGTCATCGAGTTCACCGACTTTCAGTGTCCTCCCTGCCGACAGCATGCGCTCGAAGTGCAGCCTGCCCTCGACAAAGCCATGGTGGACTCGGGCGAGGTGCTGTGGGTGCACAAGAACCTGCCTCTGCAGATGCATCCTCAATCAGAGGCAGCCGCCATCGCCGCCGAATGCGCGGGCGACGCGGGCAAGTTCTGGGAGATGCACGATCTCCTCTTCGAGAAGCAGGAGACATGGAGCGTAGATGAGCCCGATCCGATGCTGATTGTTCTTGCTGAGGAACTGGGCCTCGATATGGTTCAATTCAGCGCCTGCCTCGAGGATCCCGACACCCGCAAACGAGTGCAGGCAGACCTCGCCGATGCCCAGGGCCTGGTGAACGCCAGCCCGAGCTTTGTGATCCTGTTTGGGGACCAGGGCGGGCTGCTGCGCGGGTCCCGCCCGGCCGACGAGTTCGAGACGCTCTTGAGGCAACTACAGGCCCGAGCTCAGGCTGAGGAGATGCCGGCTGGCGCCACGCCGAGCGCCCAGCCATAGCGGGGGGCGGGATGACTCTAGCCTCCCGCCCGCGGCTCTGCTTCAGACTTGCGCGCGGGCCGCGTGAGCACATAGCGGTCCTCCTGAGGCCTGTAGAAGCCCTGCACAAAGCGCCGTCCGCCAAAGCCCCAACGCTCATACAGGCGGATGCCCGTCTCGTTGATCGGATCGACGGTCAGGAACGCTTCGGCGCCCAGCCGGTCGAGCTCGTCTAGGAGCGCCCCAAAGAGCCGCGTGCCGATGCGCTGGCCGCGATAGGCGGCCTCCACAAAGGCCTTGTGCACGCAAAAGGCCCCCGACAGGCACGGGAAGGCGACGATCGCGCCCACCAGCTCGCCCTGGTTCGAGGCGGCGCAGAACACGAGGCCATGCTCCACCCACAGGCGCCACACATGCTCCCCGTCCGGGATGAACTCGGCGTTGCGGTTCTGCGCCCAGGCGCACCGGTCGAGGCTGGCTATCGCCATAAAGTCATCAATTCTCGCACGTCGTATCTCCATGTC
>JAFGLK010000623.1 GCA_016928125.1 Anaerolineae bacterium | reverse complement strand
CTGATGGCGGAGGGGGCGGGCAACCTGCCCCTGTGGGCGGTGCGCTACAACATCGCCACGGCCCTGCACCTCATCGTCCACCTCAGCCGCCGGCGGCTGCCCGACGGGGCGGAGGTGCGGCGGGTGACCGGCATCGGCGAGGTGGCCGATCAGCTCCAGGGGGAGCGGATCGTGGTCGAGCCGCTCTGGGAGTGGGACAACCAGACGGGCGAGCTCGTCTGGAAAAAGTTCTACCCCTCGGAGAAGCTCAGCCAGCGACTGCGCTCACGGGCCGGGTTCGACTTTGGGAAGGAGGTCGGGGGGCTATGAGCGACTGGATTCTATCACTGGCACTCGGCCTTCTGGCCGGAGGCTCAGTACTGGCCATCGTCTTTGGCATTGCCGGAGCCGGTCGTCAGGAGAGACGCGTACAGCAGCAGACCGTCCTGCCGGCCATACAGGTGCGCCTCGACAAGGCCCAGCTGGGCGTGAGCGCCGCCACCTACGTGGGGCGGTCCCTGCTCTACGGGGTCGCCTTCGGGGCGCTGATGGCGGTGGCCACCGGCGCGTTCCTGGCCTTTTTCGCCGGGTTGGCGGGGGGCTTTGCCTTCGTCTGGGCGCGCCTGGAGGATAGGCGCAACGATCGGCTCAACCGGTATAACAAGGCGCTGGCCTCTGCCGCCGATACGGTGGTCAACTCCTGGGAGAGCAAGCCCTCGATCAATCGCGCCCTCGATGCGGTGGCCCGGTGGGGGCAGGGGGAGGTGGCCGATGACTTTGGCGAGGTGGTCACGGCTCTCCGCACCGGGACCCAGCTATCGAAAGCTCTGCAGCAGGTAGCCGACCGGCGCCAGAGCCACGTCTTTGATGCCTTTGCCACTGCCCTGTTCCTGGCTGCGGAGCAGTCGGGCGAGGTGACGGACATGCTGGCCCGCCATGCCGAGTCCACACGCCAGATGTCTGCCATATACGAGGAAATGCTCGACACGCAGCGCGGCCAGCGGCAGGACGCGATGTGGGGCATCGTCGGCCCCTGGGGGGTGCTCCTCCTGCTGCGCCTCGGCACGATGTTCACCGGCGGCCTGGGCTACGGCACCGAGTTCTTTGCCACACCCATGGGCCAGATCGCCGCCCTGGGAGCAGCGGCGCTCACGGTGGTGGCCTACGTCGCCACCAACCGCACGGCTGCCAGGGGCATGATCGTCAATCGCGTGCCGCTGGCGCACGGCGCGACCGATAGTCCGGCGGAGGAGGTGTGACATGGAATACGTCCTGGGTATTCTCGCTGGCGTGTGCTTCCTGCTCGTCTGGGCGGGTCTCACGCGGCCCAAGCTCGAGCGCCCGCAGATGAGCATGGAGGAGCGGCGTCGCCTCCGCTCGCTGCGCGGCGGCGCGGGCGCCCTTCTCGCCACGGCCATCGAGGATCTCGCGGCCTGGTTTCAGGGCCGGGCGACCGATGAGAAAACCTGGCGCAGCGGCCTGCACGCCCGCTACCTGGGGCAGTTAAAGATGGCGAATTGGTATTGGGCGCCCGGCGAGGCGACGCCACCCACGCCCGCTGCCCGCTTCTGGAACATCGAGACCCTGTGGGCGTCCAAGGTCCTCTACGCCGGGCTGTTCGGCCTGGTGGCTTTGATCGGGATGGGGCTCCTTGCCCTGATTTTTGGGTGGCCGTTTGTGATTCCCATCGTAGTCGCGGCGATCGCCGCTGTGGTTGGCTTCACCGACCCCGATCGGGAGCTGGCCGATGCTGCCGAGGAACGCCGCCGGCAGATCGTATTGGAGATGGGCACCAAGGTCCCCGAGATGCGCTCTTACGTTTTAGCCGGGCGCTCTATACTGTTCGTCCTGCGGCACCTGGCCGACCGGCCCGGCGGCCCGTTCGTCCAGGAGTTGCACCGCATACTGGCCGTGTATTCCCTGACGACCGACGTTGGGCGTGGTCTGGAGGCCGTGATCGACTGCTGCCGGCCGTGCCAGCCGCTGGTCAACCTGTGTGCAGACCTGCTCGCGCTGCACCAGGAGGGCGGCGACCTGGGTAAGGTCCTGAGCACGCACGCCGATACGGCGCAGCACGAGCAGGCGCGCCTGCTGCGCCAGCAGGGGCAGGATAACACCCAGCAGATGATGTACGTCGTCGCCGCGACGACGCTCATCGTCATCTTCATCCTCGTCGGCGCTCCTGCCATGTGGATATTGGTGCAGAGTTTGTAGGAGGAGGTGTGTATGGGATGATGAAATTGAGGCAGTAGGCGCGATTTCATAAAGATTAACGGCTGAGAAAATAACTCGGGTACGCTGCCTACCCGCCCAGGGGTTCACCTCCGGGCGGGCGGCAAATGCAATATCGAACCAGCCAGAACCATAATCAAAATTTGGAGGTGTGAAGATGCACAGGTTATTCCGCAAGCTAAACGACAAGATGACCGAGTTGTACTGCCGGGCACAGGCGGTCAAGGTCGCGTCCCTGGACTTGGCCCAAGGAGAAGCGGGCATGAGCAAACTGGCCATCACCCTCATCCTCTTGGCCGTCGGCGTGAGTTTGACCTTGGCGGTGGTCGCCATCATCGCCCCTGAGCTGCTCGGGTTGGCCGAGAAAGTGGGCGAGGATATCAAGAGCGT
>JAFGLK010000622.1 GCA_016928125.1 Anaerolineae bacterium | reverse complement strand
CCCTCGCCTAGGCGCACTTGGCCGCCATCGTGATGGGCGTAGATGGTCACGCCATCATCGATGAAACAGTGGGGGCCGATCACCAAACGCGGGCAATGAATCTGCGCCCGGGGCGAGATGTAGGGATTGCCCGTGAGATTGGCCAAAACGCGACGGTCCTTGTACGGTCCACGCATGGCGCCTGCCAGACACATACACAGCTTGCCGATCAAGCGTCTGGATGACAGGCTCATGAGCAGGATAGTCAGTTTCCGTCTCAGACCCAATCCCATACTTTCGCCTCGGTTAGATGTAGCCTTGCCCCCGGAACCAGTCCACCGCTTGCGCAAAGGCGACTTCGAGGGGCGTCTGGGGCAGGCCCAGCTCGCGAACCGCCAGCGAGGGATCGGCCGTCAGGGCCGCCGGGCGATGTCCTGCAGGGCCAGTTTCCCGTGCGAGCGGAAGCCCAGCCAATTGGCCCAAAGCGCGCAGCGAGCGTCCCAAGGCGGCGCGCAGGCGCGAATCCTGCCCGGGTGGACGCAGCCCGGTGATGCGTTCCATGATACAGTAGAAATCATCCAGTTGCAGGTTGCCCTGCAGGTGCCCCAAGATATAGCGTTGGCCCAGCCGCCCCTTTTCCGCCGCCAGGAGATGCCCTTGGGCCACATCCTCGACCGAGACAAAGTTGATGCCGCCCGGCGAAAAGGAAGGAGTGTGCCCACGAAGGTAGTCGAGGATACGTTGACCCGTGCTGCTCGGTTTGACATCGCGAGCGCCGACCGGGGCGCAAGGGTTCACCACCACGATCGGGGCGCCCTGCGCGGCCAGGTCTAGGGCGAGTTCCTCCGCCTTCAGCTTTGAGCGCGCATAGGGGCTGGCCGACTCCCAGGCCTGAAAGCGCTCCTGCTCCGTGGCTAGGCGCCCATCTACAGGTTGGCCGATCGTCCCAATGGTGCTGGTGTGCACGATACGCGCCACGCCCGCCTGCCACGCCGCCCGCAACACGTGCCGCGTGCCTTCCACATTGACCCGGAACAGCTCGTCCGCGTCCTCTGCGCGCGAGCTGTATAGCGCTGCCACGTGATAGAGCACATCGCACCCCGAGATCGCTCTGGCCAGCGAGGCCTGATCTCCCAGATCGCCCCATACGAGCTTCACCTCGAGCCCCTGCAGATTGCGCCGGTCGCTCGACCCGCGCACGAGGCAAGCCACCTCCCAGCCTTCGGCGAGCAGCGCGCGCACCACCGCCGACCCGACAAACCCTGTGCCTCCCGTCACCAGAGCGCGCATCAGCCGCCCACCCGAAGACGGACCGAAAGGATGCGACGCCTCAGCCCCTGGCTGAGGCGCTTCCAACGCGCTGGTGGCGCGGGTGGCCGTCGCCTCAAGGCCTGCTGGGCTTCGCCAAGAGCCGCCACCTGAACATCCACCTCCGTTCGGGAGGGCGGCTCGGCGGCAGACAGGCCCAAACCGGGATAGGCAACCAGCCGCTTGACCGTGAGGGACGTCGGACCCCAAGCCATGACGTACCGAGCGGTCTGGCGGGCCATTTCGACTGTCTGCCCGGGCAGGCCGACCATGACATAGACGCGACTTGCGATCTCGTAGCGCCTGCAGTTATCGATCACGGCCGCCACCTGATCCAGGTAAGCGGGTACGCTCTGCTCAGAGGCAACTCGCCCCTGGCCCGCCAGGAGACCGGCGTCGGTGGTCTCCAGCCCGATCTTGATGCCGATGCATCCAGCCAGACTCATCAGGCGCAGCAGCCTGCGGTCGAAATGCTCGGGGCGCGACTCGCACTCCCACTTGAGGTTCACGCCTGGACGCAGCAAAGGATCGCGCAAGATCAGGCGGCAGAGCCCCTCTACCCGCTCACGATCGTGGGCGAAGACCGGATCGCGAAAGATGATCCGCTGAGGAGCATAGGTCGCGATCACATCGCGTAGCTCCTGCAGCGTGCGTGCCGGCGAGACCGCTCTATGGTCTCGCCCCTGGGCCACGACATAGGGACACCACCCACACGCCGCCGTACATCCGCGGCTGCTGAGGACGCTCAGATGATTGTAGCGCTCGCTCGCCAGCAGATCCCAAGCCGGAATCGGCAAGGCATCCAGATCGCGAATGAGCCCTGTAGACGTGTGCCCAGACTCATCCAAGGTGTGTGACGAGACCTCCCGGGGCACACTCGCCCCCACGGCCAGCAGGGCGCGACACAGGGCCGGCAGGCCCCACTCCGGCTCGCCGGTCAGCACATGGTCGGCGTTACGGAGGGCGTCAGACATCCAGCCAGTGCTGATCCCAAAGGCGATCACGGGCACGCGGGTGCCAGCCAGGTCGCGCCAGGCAGCCAGAAAATCGGCATCGGCTTTGCGGGTGGCCCAGGAGACATATACAGCCATCAGATCCGTGTCCAGAGCCCTCGTGACCGCTGTGCAGGCTTCCGCGTCCTGGCCCAGAGCAGGCGCATCGACGGCCGTGACCTCAAAGCCCGCATCGCGCAAGGTTGCCGCGCAAAGGGCCACCGTGTGGGGCGCATAGCGAAAGCCTTGAGCGGTTGCCTCGACGGCGCCCAGGCCCGAGGCCCCCTCGCGATTGGGTGTGGTGCCCGGCAGGCCAGGCGGGATGACGAGGGCTATCCTGGACATGCTCGCTCCTGCACCCGGCAGATGCACACGACCGACAGCCCGGCAGGCGGGCGAATCAGGGTCTCCAGACGCGCCAGGATCGGCGTCAAGCGGTTGTAGAGGCCATATTGCCCCGTGGGGATGATCTCTCGTCCCAAGACACGCCCGGTCAGGAACCAGCCAAAGATGGCCAAAAAGTTCACATACCAGTGATCCTCGATTGCAAAGCCCATCTGCTTGAGCAATGTTTCGAGCTCGTGCCATGTATATCGTCTCTGGTGGCCAGTGGCCTCATCCAGCCGCCCCCAGATCCACTTGATGACCGGCACCAGAAGGATCAGGCGTCCTCCGGCGGGGAGCAGGGCGCGCATATGCTGCAGTGCGGCTTGATCATCGTACACGTGCTCCAGCACATGGGCGCACACAATGGTGTCCAGATTCTCGTCGGCGAGGCTCAGCACCTCGGGCTGGGTGATGTCATAGACATAGGCATGCAGATTGGGCTTGGCGGCAAAACGACGCTGCCACTCGGCGACCATCTCGGGCGCGATGTCGATGCCGACCACATGTTCCCGATCGGCGAAGAATTGGGTGATGTTGCCGATCGCACAGCCCACATCAAGCACCCGCTGCCCGATGTAGGGTTCCAGATTCCTGAAGAGCCAAAAGAGATAGGCATCGGCTTGGGCGAGCCGGCGCTGCTGCTCGAGCTCGTCTTCGATCCTGGCCTTGATAAAGGCACGCTCCTCGGTCACGCTCGGTCTCCTCCGATCCTCATCACAGCATGCCGCTAGGGCCGTAGCGCAAAGACCACCAGATCATCTCCCGCGGATGGCCCGTCTACTGGCGCCATCCGCGCGAGCTCCTCCCATTCGTCATGGGCGCCCACCCTAGAGGTCAGATCGACAAACTGGGGGCGATAGCGCAGTTCACGCTCGTCGATGACCCAGTAGTCGGCCTGTTTGTGACGGGCATAGGAGAGCACCTCTTGCACTGTGGCATTGGGCGTCGGCACCCAGCGCGCATCGGCATGAAAGGCGATCGCTGGATAGCGACACATGATCACTGTGTCGCGAGACACCTGGCCCGCCAAATACTCTCCCAGGAGGCGGTGTTCCTCACGCACCGAGCCCACGTTGGTGACGCGATCGATAACCGTGGGGTGCATGGCCAGAAGCCAAGCCATCAAAAGAAACACTGGCAAGGCCTGGAGCGCAGCGCTCCAGCCTTGAGGCATGTGCCAATATGGACGCCCCCCCCTTTCGGTGGGCTCTTCGGGCGTGCGCAAAGCGACGATAGTGCCAACCAGCCAGTCCCCGAGCCGTGACGAGCCTACGCTCAGCCAAAGGATGGCCACCGGCACGATGGGCAAGAGATAGCGCGCTTGGATGAAGAACAGAATAAAACCCATCACAGGCAGCATAGAGAGCAGTAGATAGAGCTCTTTGAGGGT
>JAFGLK010000127.1 GCA_016928125.1 Anaerolineae bacterium | reverse complement strand
GTGGGCATGATGCAGGATGTGCGCGGCCGATTTCAGTCGGAGGGCGAATGGTACCCCTTTGCCAAAGAGGCCCCCGATGGCTATGACAGCGTCGAGTGGGCCGCCGCCCAGCCCTGGTGCGATGGCAAGGTGGGCACGATCGGCGGTTCATACTGCGGCAGCGATCAGAGCGCCCTGGCGACCCTCAATCCACCGCACCTCAAGGCCATGGTTGTGGCCGTTGGCACGTCCAACTATCACACCAGCTCGATGCGCCAGAACGGTGCGCTGGAGCTGCGCTTTTTCATCTACGCCTTTCGCATGGCCACCACGAGCCGCGAGGCTCTGGCGGACCCGGCCATCCGGTCGGCTTTGGAGACCGACTTTGCCCGAGTGGACGAATGGCTGCGGCGGCTGCCATACAAGAGGGGCTCGTCTGCGCTGCGCCTCTTGCCCTCCTATGAGCAGTGGGTGCTGGACATCTCGAGCCACGGCGACTTTGATGCCTACTGGAAACAACGCGGCTATGCCATCGACGTGTACTATGGCGAGCATGCCGATGTGCCCACGATCTATGTGGGCGGATGGTACGATTCCTATGCGCGTGGCACGCCCGCCAACTACATGGCCCTCTCCAAACTCAAGCGTTCGCCGCAACATCTGCTCATGGGCCCCTGGACCCATGGCGGCTGGAACGTCAGCTACTCAGGCGACATCGAGTTCGGCACAGACGCCGTGCTAGATGACTATAACGGCTATCGCCTACGCTGGTTCGATCGCTGGCTGAAAGGCATCGACAACGGCGTCGACCGGCAAGAGCCAGTGCGCATCTTTGTCATGGGGGGCGGAGACAGCCGACGGGATACAGATGGGCGCATCAAACATATGGGCAGATGGCGGGAGGCGTCCGATTGGCCTCTGCCCGGCACCCAGTACGTGCCCTACTATCTGCAGGGCGACGGCTCGTTGAGCCCTACGGCTCCCGAAGCCTGCGACCCCAGCCGCTATACCTTCGATCCGCGCGATCCAGTGCCCACCATCGGCGGCGGGCTATCGGCCGGAGGAGACTACCTGCCGCCGGGGGGATACGATCAGTGCGGGGATCCGCGCTTCTACGGCTGCACCGATTCGCTGCCCCTGGCGGCGCGCAGCGACGTGCTCGTCTTTCAGACGGCGCCGCTGGCCGAGGCTTTGGAGGTGACCGGGCCGCTCACCGTCAGGCTATGGGCCAGTTCGTCGGCGGTCGACACCGATTGCACCGTCAAGTTGATCGACGTACACCCGCCCAACCCAGATTATCCGGCAGGATTCGCCCAGAACCTATCCGACAGCATCATTCGTGGGCGCTACCGCAATGGACGGGAGCGTGCGGAGCTGATGCAGCCGGGCGAGATCTATGCTTTCGAGATCGTGATGTATCCCACCTCGAATCTTTTCGGGCCGGGGCATCGCATTCGGCTCGACGTGTCCAGCAGCAACTTTCCCCGGTTTGACGTGAACCCGAATACGGGGGGACCGCTGGGGCGGGATCGTCGCTTTGCCCTGGCGGACAATGCTATCTACCACGATCCGGACCACCCTTCTCACGTCGTGCTTCCGATCATTCGATACTCGGCATAAGAGTCGCTTGTGTGGAACAGGCCAGAGGGGCTTTTGCGGTTGGTTGAGTATAGGGGCGATCGGGGTATAATGAGGGTAACTCTAGAGTTTTTGCCCATCTGAGGAGGCCGCATGGCGACGATCACTACCCATCTCAAGCGTTGCGATCTGATCGCTCTATCAGGGCGCTATGACAGCTATCTGGCGCCAGAGCTGGAAGAGGTGCTCAGCGCATCCATAGACAACAAGGTGTATCGCCTGGTTGTGGACATGTCGGGCGTAGAGTATTTCGGCAGTGCGGCCATTCGCGCCCTCGTCGTCGCCTACAAAGAGTGTCGACGCTGGAATCGCGGCGACGTCCGCCTGGCCGACGTGCCGGAGCGCGTGTCGCGTGTCCTGGATATGGCGGGCATTTTGCCTCTCATAGAGGTCTATCCCGATACCACGCTGGCCGTGGGCAGCTTCTGAACGATGCAGCGACAGCCTGGTGTTGATGGGATGATCCAATGACCATCGATCTTCATGAGATCTGCGTCTCGAGCGATGCGGTGAACCTCGCTCGCATCGCGGAATTCGTGGGCGAGCTGGCTCGCTCTGTCGGCATGAACGAATCGGCCGTTTTTGACATCCAGATGGCTGTGGACGAGGCCTGCACGAACTCGATCACGCATGCCTACGCCGGCATCGAGGATGGCGAGATTCGGGTGTGCTGTCATGTCGACGAGCGCGATTTCGTGGTCAGCATCACGGATCAAGGCAGGCCTTTTGACCCCTCTTCCGTGCCCGAGCCCGATCTCTCCGTGCCGCTGGTGGAGCGACAGATCGGGGGGCTGGGGCTCTTTTTCATGCGCCAGTTGATGGACCAGATCGAGTTCAGCTCTGGTTGCCTGTCCGGGAACCGGGTCGTCATGCGCAAGCATCGTGGCCAATCCTCCTACTCCAAGGACGGGTGAGCTCTACTGTTTAGGCTGGGCTCGCCGGGGGCTGACCCCTGTCGCAGCGCGCCGGGCCGGCGGCTTGGGCGGCAGAGCCCTCAGCGTCGCTCTGCGATCGTGTCCGCTGCTCCTGCCGAGGCCAAGCGTTACGACACGGCAATCCCTCTATCACTGACCCATGGCGCTGTCGGCGGATCTGCCCTGCTCGTTCGCAGTATGGCATGAGGGGCCGAAAAGCAGGGTCGATCCGCGGGCATATGCGAGTGCTGCTGCGCCGTGAAGATAGCGTTATGACGCGCTTCCTCGACCGATTGGAGGTTCAAGTTGGACGGCGGGAGACATCGCCCAGATCTAGGCTCTGATGCCCCCAAAGAACATGTACCTTGGGCTACCAGCGCGCAGCGACAGGCCGCCCTGCTCAGGCTGAGCGCCGAACTGGCTGCATCGCTCGACGAACAAGCGGTGTGCGAGCGAGTGGCGCAGGGCCTGCGCGAGGAGCTGGGCTACGACTTTGTGGCCGTGTTTCTGCTCGACGAGGCCACACGAGAGCGCGTACTGATCTCTTACGTAGGGTATGAGCAGCTCCCGCCGCGCCTGGCACCCGGCCAGGGCGTGAGCGAGCGATCCTTGCTCACGGGTCGGCTCCACTATAGCCCAGACGTCACGCTGGAGCCCAGCTACTATGGCGGCCTGGAAGGAGCTGAGGTGGATGTTCCGATCCTCATCGAGGGCAGGTCTCTGGGTGTGCTAGCCGTGGGCAGCAGACAGCGGGGGGCATTCGATCAAGAGGATTTCGAGATGCTCACGGCTGCCGCTCAGCAGGTAGGGCTGGCCATCGAGAAGGCCCGCTTGCTGGCTGCGGAGCGCCAGCGCGCAGACGAACTGGACGCCTTGCGCCAGACCATGGCCGAGATCACGGCTAACCTAGAGCTGGAATCGCTGCTGCAGGCCATCGTCGAGCGCGCCGCCGGGCTATTGGGCGGGGGCCGAGCGGAACTCGGCCTGTATGACGAAGCGGCTCAGGAGATTCGCATCGTCGTGAGCCACAATCTCGAGCGCGACTCTGTGGGGACGCGCCTTCAACTGGGCGAGGGAGCCATGGGGCGGGTGGCTCAGACACGCGAGCCGCTCATTGTCGCGGACTATCAGAGCTGGCCGGGGCGTGCCCGCGCTTATGATGATATCGAGATGCATGCCAGCCTGACCGTGCCGCTCATGGTGGGCGCCCGGCTGGTCGGGACCATCGGCGTGGCCGCGCGCGATGCCCACCGCCGGTTCGGCGCGGCCGACCTGCGCCTGCTGGCCTCCTTTGCCCAACAGGCTGCCGTTGCCATCGAGAATGCCCGGCTCTACGGTGAAGCGGAACGACGCGTCGCCGAATTGACCGCTTTGACCGAGGTGGGCAAGGCCCTGTCGTCCACCTTGCGCATCGAGGCGTTGCTGCCTCTCATCTACGAGCAGACGCGTCGGGTGATGTACGCGGAGCATATGCTCATCATGTTGCGCGATCCGGAGGCCGAAACTTTCGAGTGCGCTTTCAGCAATCGGCCGGATGACATCCCGCCCGGCTCGCGCTACCCGGTGGATACCGGCGTGACGGGCTATGTGCTCAAGAACCGCCAGTCGGTCCTGCTCGGGCACGACGTGATGGAGGGCCTGCAGGCTCTAGGGATCCCACTGGTGGGCACCTTGCCAGCCTCGTTTCTGGCCGTGCCGATGCTCATCGGCGAGCGAGCGATCGGGGTGATCATTGTGCAGCACTATTCGATCCCCGATGTACATGACCAGACCCATCAACTGCTGCTGGAGACCATCGCCAGCCAGGCAGCCGTCGCTGTGGAGAACGCGCGCCTCTACGACCGGGCTCAGCGCGAGATCGACGAGCGCAGGCGGGTCGAGGCCGAGCTGCGAGCGTATCAAGAGCGCCTTGAGGAACTGGTGGCCGAGCGCACGGCCAGGTTGCGTCAGAGCGAGGAGCGCTACCGCTCGCTCTTTGAGGGCATTCCGTTGGGTCTCTACCGCACGACGCCGTCCGGTCAGATGCTCACCATCAACCCGGCGATGGTCGAGATGCTGGGCTATCCAAGCAGAGAGGCCCTTTTGGCGACTAACGCGACCGATCTCTATCTAGATCCAAAAGACCGGCAGATGCTGAGAGACCGGGTGGAAGAGGCGGGTATATTGCGCGACTTTGAGACCCGCCTGCGACGGCGCGACGGCGCGATCATCTGGGTGAATCTGACCTTGCGCGCCGCGCGCGATGCACAAGGGTTCCCGGCCTACTATGAGGGCAGCCTCGAGGACATCACCGAGCGCAAACAGGCCGAGCAGGCCCTGCAGGAGTATCAGCAGCACCTGGAGGAGCTGGTCGAGGAGCGTACAGCCCGGTTGCGCCAGAGCGAGGAGCGCTATCGCACCCTGTTCGACGGGGTGCCGGTGGGGCTTTATCGCACCACCCCGGATGGCCACGTCCGCGATTTCAATCTCGCCGCGGTGCAGATGCTGGGCTACCCGGACCGCGAGACCGTGCTGTCTGAGAGTGTGGGGCATGTATGGGTCGATCCCAAGATGCGCGAGCTTTGGCAAAGACTGATGGCCCGTGAGGGGGTGGTGCGCAACTTTGAGATGCAGCTTCGCCGTGTAGACGGCACGGCCATCTGGGTGAGCGACACGGCGCGCGCTGTGCGGGATCAGGCTGGACAGGTGCTCTACTACGAAGGCAGCCTCGAGGACATCACCGAGCGCAAGCGGGCGGAGGAGGAGTTGCGCCGCGCCAAGGAGGACGCAGAGGCGGCCAATCGGGCCAAGAGCATCTTTCTGGCCAACATGAGCCACGAACTACGCACCCCGCTGAATGCCATCTTGGGCTTTGCGCAATTGCTTCGTCAGGAGCCGAGTCTCACCTCGGACCAGCGGGAGAATCTAGGGATCATCAACTCAAGCGGCGAGCATTTGCTGCGGCTGATCAACCAGGTGCTCGAGATGTCCAAGATCGAGGCCGGGCGCGCCACCCTTGAGGTGAACGGCTTTGATCTGCACCAGATGCTCGCCGACCTGCAAGCCATGTTTGCTCTGCGCGCTGAGGACAAGGGGGTGAACCTCGATTTCGAGCGTTCCAGTCGAGTGCCTCGCTTGGTGCGAACCGACGAAGGCAAGCTCAAGCAAGTTCTGATCAACCTGATAGACAACGCCATCAAATTCACGGCGCAGGGCGACGTGACCGTGAGGGGAGATGCGGATGAGGCGCCGCTTGGCGCGTCAGGGAGCATCAGGCTGCGGTTTGAGGTTCGAGATACGGGGCCGGGCATGGCGCCCGACGAACTGGATCGGCTGTTCGAACCGTTTGTACAGGCGAGCAGCGGTCTGGCCTCGCAAGAGGGCACCGGACTGGGCCTCGCCATCAGCCTGCAATTCGTGCAGTTGATGGACGGCCACCTGACGGTTACCAGCGAGCCTGGCCGGGGCAGCACCTTCTCGTTGGACATATTGGCTGAACTCGACCAGGCCCTCGGACCGGAGATAGATCAGACCCCGGCCCGGATCGTGGGGCTAGAGCCGGGCCAGCCGGTCTACCGGACGCTGGTGGTGGAGGATCGCGAGGCCAATCGTCAGCTTCTGGCCAAGCTGCTCACCAGCCTCGACTCGCCCCCACAGGGCCTTGAGGTGCGCACAGCGCGCAATGGAAAAGAGGCGGTCGAATTGTGGCAGAAGTGGCGGCCCCACCTGATCTGGATGGACATGCGTATGCCGGTGATGGACGGCTATGAGGCCACCCGACGGATCCGATCGGGGCCTGGGGGTGAGGAGACCATCATCGTCGCCTTGACCGCCTCCGCCTTTGAGGAGGATGCCCGGCGCATCCTCAAAGGCGGGTGCGACGATGTGGTGCGCAAGCCCTTTCGCGCTGAAGAGATCTACGCCATGCTGAGCCGACATCTCGGGCTGCGCTTCACCTCGGAAAGCGCCCCGGCCGAGTCTGAGGGCGGCCCTGGGTTGGCACGCGAGGGCGGGCCAGGTCCCGAGGCGCTAGCAGCCCGTCCCGCCGCCTGGCGCTCGGCGCTGCGCGCAGCGGTCGTCGCGGCCGAATGGGATCGCATTCAGGATCTGATTGCGGAGGTGCATGGGAGCGACGCAGCGCTGGCAGAGGGGCTCTCCAGGCTGGCCCAGGAATTCGAGTATGGGAAGCTGCTTGGCTGGCTCGACGAGGCCGAACAGCGCGCTGAAAGCTAGCGTGGCGGAGAGGGACATGCCCAAGGGCGACATTCTTATCGTGGACGATACCCCGGCGAACTTGCGCCTGTTGGCCCAGATACTGCACGAGCATGGCTACCGTGCGCGCCCAGTACCTGAGGGGGCACTGGCTTTGGCCGCCGTGCACGCCCAGCCGCCGGATCTGATCCTGCTGGACATCAGAATGCCCGGCATGACCGGCTATGAGGTTTGTGAACGACTCAAGGCAGAGGCCAGCACGCGGGGGATCCCGATCATTTTCCTTAGCGCCCTGGACGCCACCCAGGACAAGATCAAGGCCTTTGCGGCAGGCGGCGTGGACTATGTTACCAAGCCATTCCAGGTGGAGGAGGTGCTGGCGCGCATCGAGACCCATCTCTCGCTGCGCCGACTTCAGAGACAGCTTCAGGAAGCGAATGAGAGGATGGCGCGAGAGCTATCCCTGGCGGGGCAGGTTCAGGCCAGCTTTCTGCCCCGTGGGCTCCCACACATCGCAGGATGGGACCTGGCCATGACACTGCGACCCGCAAGCGAGACCTCTGGCGATTATTACGACGTCATCCCGCTCGAGGGCGGTCGGCTCGGGATCCTGGTGGCAGACGTGGTCGACAAGGGCGTGGCCGCGGCGCTCTATATGGCGCTGACCTGGGGCCTCATCCGCACCTATGCCGCCGAGCAGCCCGGCAGGCCCGCTCAGGTGTTGCAGGCCGTCAACCGGCGCCTTCTGGCGGATACGGGCGCCTCTCAGTTTGTGACCGTCTTCTATGGCGTCATAGAGCTGGCGTCGGGCTCGCTGACCTACTGCAACGCTGGGCACTGCCCGCCCTATCTGCTTCTGTCAGGGGACGCGGGGCCGCCTCGCCCCCTGGGCAGGACGGGCGTGCCGTTGGGGATCCTCGAGGAAGAGTGCCAGGAGAAAGCGGTCGAGTTGGCCCCAGGCGATGCGCTGGTGCTCTACACCGATGGTATCATCGAGGCCCAGAACGATGAGCAAGGCCCTTATGGTGAGCAGCGTCTCCTGCGGATGGTCACGGCGCGGCTGGCATTGCCTGCGCAGCAGATCGTCGCGGAGCTCATGGACGATGTCCTCGCGTTCGCGGGTGGCGGTCCAAAAGATGACATGACCCTGGCGCTGCTTAGGCGCGGACTCTCAAGCCCTTCAGGCTGAACCACGAAGGAGCTTGCTGTAGACGCTCTGGCCCTGTCGGAAGAGCTGTATGATCTCCTGGCGCTGCGCTGCTGAGCGGAACTTGGCCTGGTGCGCCACCCAGTCGAGCGACCGCTCGATGGCGCCCTCGAATTGCGCTGCCGCTGCTGGCCGTTCGACCGGCGCACGGCCAGCGTGCACATAGACGGGACCGGTATGGGCATAGATGGGCTGAAAGTAGCTATCTCGGCTCGTGCTGCCCAGCCGCGCCGCGAGCCACCCGTCCGAGGGCACGCTCCATTCCGTCTCAAGGGTACCGCGCGTCACGCCGGGCCCATAGCTCTCCGCCGCGATGGCGCGGCCATTCCAGATCACCTCGACCCGCCGCACCGCATAGTGCGACTCCCACGCCACCCACACCGAGACAGGCGCCCCTGGTTGCGTTTCCAGCGTCGCTCCGGGCCCTTGGCCGTCCACGGTGAGAAAGAGCGCCGGCCCGTTGGTGATGAAACTGTGCCCGCCTTGCAGCGCCTCGATCCAGCGCTCGTACGAGAAAGGCCCTGCGGTATCGGCATAGACGCGATTGCCGGAGCAAATGAACCAGTCCGAGCCGGTGGAGGCGGGCAAACGGAATCCGCAGTTGAGCATCTCATACCAGATGCGATACTCGGGATCGGTCCAGTAGGGGTCGAACAGGTTAAAGGCATCCAGCTTGCCGAGCGCGGCGGCCACGGGTGCTTCCATGCCTTTGCCATTGTGACACCAGATGACGATGCCGCCCTGCCGATGGGCTTGATCGCAGGCGTGGCAGAGGGGCGGATAGTCGGGATCGAGATCGTCGACCAAGAATCCGCGGCTGACGGGCTGCACCACCTCGCGTATCCGCAGAAGCATGATGTGGCCATAGCCAATGTGGCCGAAGCCGCCCGGCGCATTGTGCCGGTTCTCCTCGCCGCATTCGACATGGTGGTGCGCACTACAAAAGTCGTTCAGCACGCCGGGCGCATACTTGTTGCTGGCATACTCCAGATCCCAACGACGGAGGATGCTGATCGCGGTCACCCGCAAATCCTCGACCCGCGGGTCCAGGTGCAGCCGCTCATCGGGCCGGCTCTCATGTTCATCATAGTGGATGTGCGTGTTGCCGGGATGCCAGCCTTGGGCGCCCAAGACCGTCCAACGCTCCAGCTCGACATCCAGAGCCAGGGCGCCCTGAGCAGGCATCTCGACCTCGAGCTGAGCGGGCACATACTCGGTGCCCCGCTCCACGAGCACGCGCGTGAGACCGACCGGCGCCTCCAGCGAGAAGTCACCATGAGTGTAAAAGAAGGGCAGCCCCGGCCCTACCTTGAGGAGCGCGTCATGAGGATGCAGAAACTGGCCGCTGGAGGCCAGCACCTGGGCGCGCGCCTCGACGGGCTCCCCGGTGGCCTTGTCCACGATCTTGACCGCAAGTTTCGCCATCATAGCCCTCCCATACGACAGCTATCCTGCTGGGCCCGCTGAGGTGGCCTCAGCGCCAGGGCGCCTCGCCCTTTAGCTCAGAACAACCCCGTCTCGCACAACGATGCGCCCCTCTTTGATGACGGCCCCCGGCCGGGTCACGGCGGACATGTCGCTCAAGGGATCATCCGACAAGATGACCATATCCGCCCACTTGCCCACCTCCACAGAGCCGAGCGTATCCCCCAAACCTAGAGCCTGGGCCGGCACGAGGGTCGCCATCTGGAGCGTCTCCAGCGCGTCGGCCTTGCCCTCAGCCACCATACGCGCCATCACCCGGGGAAGCTCGGCGATCTGGTTGGCCGTCGCATCGGTATTGATAAAGATCGACATCCCTGCCGCCTGCATGCGCCGCATCAGATCCCAGCGCGTCAGGTCGCCCCACTCCTGGGCACAGCCGTCGCGGGCGTTCAAGGGCCCAAAGATGCCCCCCGTGTTGATCCCAGCGTAGATGCCCTTGCGAGCACCCAACCGCACGCTCTCCTCATCATAGTCGATGGTGCCATCCTGGATGCCCAGCCAGTTGCAGTGCTCGACCACGTCGACGCCGGCCTCGATGCAGTGGCGCAACGCCTCAGCGGCGTTGGCGTGGCAGTGGACCCGCTTGTTCAGGCGATGGGCGTCCTCCACCGCCGCGCGGAGCTCGGCCACCGAGTACTGGGCGCGGCGGCGATTGGTCCTCTCCCCCTGGGTCGTGCCGCCGGAGGCCATGATCTTGATGAAATCGGCCCCCTCCCAGACCATCTGGCGCACGCCTTTACGGAGTTCGTCGGCGTTGTCCAGGCCCCACTCAGTCCAGAAATAGCCATGGCCATTGGTCACCGTAAGCCAGGTGCCACAGGCCCAGATCCTGGCGCCTGGCACATCCCCACGGGCAATGGCGTCGCGCAGGCGTAGGGTGACGCCATCTCGCGCGCCGCAATCAGCCACCGTGGTCACGCCGACGCGCAAGGCCTCGCGCGCCGCGCGGGCGGCGAGGTAGCTCAACCGCAGTGGGTCGTTGTCGGCTCTCACTCCGTCGCTCTCCGACAGGCCTAAGGCCAGATGCACATGCGCATCGATCAGGCCCGGGATGAGGGTGGCGCCGGCAAAGTGGCAGCGCTGCACCCCTGCGGCGAGATCCTCTGGAGGCTCCCCCGAGCCGATCTGCGCGATCCGGCCCGCCTCAACCACCACATAGGGGGACTGCAACGGCTTTGCACCTGTGCCGTCGATCAGTCGCTCTCCCGAATAGATCACTTCTGCCATGGCGGCCTCCTCATTCCGCGCATGCTGGCCCTCATCGGCGCGCGCTCACGAGTAGATCCTGAAGCAGTTGCAGCAGGCGGTCGAGATCCTCCTCGGTGTTGTAGAACGCGGGCGAGATGCGCACCCCGCGCAGATCGGGCCGCCCGGTGGGGATCTCGGTGGGCACGATGACGATGTTCGCCTCCCAGGCTGCGGCCACGGCCTCGGCGGGATCGATGCCCGGCAGAAGGACGCAGGTGATGGCGCTGTTGAGGTCGGGATCGGCGGGGCTGGCGATACGCACGCCCTCAAGCGCATCGAGGCCACGCCAAAGATGATCGCGCAGCGCCATCATGCGGGCATGGATCGCCTCCAGCCCAAGGGCCTCGACATACTCCAGGGCCTTGCCGTAGCCGATACGCAGGATCACGTTGCGCACCCCGAACTCGAAAGCCAGGGCGCTATCCTCTTGCTCGTAGGCGCTGTGGGCGTGGTCCAGGCGTGCGTGCCCCAGCCTATAGGCGCGCAACTCGGGCAGCAGCGCCTCGCGAATGTAGCACAGGCCGCAGCCATAGGGCCCCAGCAGCCACTTGTAGCCCGTGATGGCGTAGAAATCGCAGTCGCTGGCCTGCAGATCAACGGGGAACTGGCCCGCGGTCTGGGCGCCATCGAACATCACCAGGGCGCCGTGGGCGTGCGCCAGATCGCAGATCGCGCGCGCAGGCAGATGAATGCCGGTCTTGTTGGTGGTATCGGAGAGCCACACCAAGCGCGTGCGCGCAGTGAGCAGCGCATCCAGGCGCTCGAGGAGGGCAGCGCGGTCGTGCTCAAGGCGCATCTGCCGAACGACGACCCCATGCTCCTGCGCGACGCGATAGAGCGGCGCGTAGAGCACCTCCTCGTCGCTGGTGACGATCTCATCGCCCTCGCACCAGCGCAGGCCATCGATCACGATATGCAGCGATTCGGCCACGCGCCCGGTGAAGGCCAGCTCCCGCGGCGAGGCATGAAAGAGCCGAGCGGCGCGCTCTCGTGCGGCCGCAGCCAGCGCGCCAGCCTCCTGGCGAAACGAGGGCGTAGTCGCCCCCTGTGCGCTCCATTCGCCAAAGAGGCGCTGAATCTCGGCCGTCACCGGGGCAGGCGTGATGCCAATACCGGCGGTATTCAGATAGACATGCCGGTTCGCCGCCGGGAAATCGGCCCGCAACTTCTCCCAGTCCATGCGCACTCCTTGCGTCGCTGCAGCGCCCTATCGCTTTGGCTCGCCCCACCAGGCCTCGAAGAAGGCGCGGATATTCTCCAGCGGGTAGCCCTGGTTGAACTCAGCCTGGCCGATCACGCCACCACGATCGTCCCACAGGGCATCCTTCACGCGCTGGACGGCGGCGTGCACGTCCTGCGGGGTGCCGAACGGGAGGATGTATTGTCGGTCGAGCTCGCCCCAGAAGGTGATGCGGCCCTTGAAACGCGCGCCGATCTCCTCGATCGGCATGGTGAACAGCTGGGAGTTGATCGCATCCACGCCGATCTCGATCAAATGCTCGTAGATGGCCAGGATATGACCATCGGAATGCATGAAAGCCAGCTTGCCGTGCGCGTGGGCCATTTCGACATAGTCCTTGTAGAGGGGCTTGAAATAGGTCTCCCACATGGCAGGCGAGATCAGCAGCGCATCCTTGGCGCCCCAGTCATCCATAAATGAGACCCCATCCACATCGGTGCGCACGACGTACTCGAGGTGCCGCATATAGTAGTCGTGGATCATCTCGAGCAAGGTCAGGATCTCACGTCGCCCCCAGGCCAGGTCTACATAGGCGTTCTCGGGACCGCGCACGAATTGCAGCCGCTCCCAGGGCCGCGGCAGGCCCAGCAGGATGAACTTGTCGCTCTGGGCGCAGGTCCGGTTGACCTCCTCAAAGCCCTTGCCCAGGAGATGGTAGGGCGGCCGCCATCGATCGAGCTTGGACCAGTCATCGAGGGCTGGCCGCTTGACCTCGCCGATCATGCCGCGCTGGATATTCACCCAGGTGCTGCCCCAGGCGTCGGTCCAGGAGCCAGGCTCGTACATGGGGGACTCGTCCTCGGGCGACTGGAAGCCGCTGTCGCCGAAATCGCGGGGATAGGCGTCGAGCAGCGCCTGCAGGGCCTCTTCCCGCCCGAAAAAGGCTGCCGGCAGCGTCCACACGTCCCGGGCAGGTCGATCCACACCCTCAAAGCGACAGGTACGCATCACCCGTTCGCGCGAAGTCAAGCCCACTGGTGTCCCCCTCGATAGCAGGTTGGTTGAGGGAATCCGCTGCTCAGCGCTATAATACTTGAGAGCGGCCCGGTCCATCAAGGCCGCGAGATGGACGGCCCCCAACCACCGCACCGAGAGCCCTGTGCTGCCCTCGTGTGCATCCAAGTAGCCCATCTGAAGGGAGATCCGCGTGAAGTGTCCTCACTGTGATGGCCCACTGACTCGCGGGCCAGGCCACTACGATGTCATCGGGCCGGGCTATCGCCTTACCTTGACGGATATTCCGGCCTGGATCTGCTCCTGTTGCGGCCGATCCCTGCTGAGCGACTGGCAGGCCGAGGCCTTGAAGCGCCTGCAGGATCAGATCTCCGTCACCTTGCTGGATCTTCGACGCGAGCATCGCGCCTGATCGCGCGCAGAGCGGCGGGCAGAGATCTCATTTGGCGCCCCGTCTGGCCCTCACTACAATGAGAGCGTGTCATCGTGCGCCAGGAGTGACGTCATGTCCAAGCATCTTGTGGTAGTCGAGTCTCCCGCCAAAGCCAAAACTATTCGCCGGTATCTCGGGGGAGATTACCGGGTCGAAGCCTCCGTGGGTCACGTGCGCGACCTGCCTCGCAAGGAGCTGGGGGTCGACCTACAGCAGGACTTTGCGCCAGTCTATCGGACGATGCAGGGCAAGGCCAAGGTTGTGCAAGCGATTCGCGAGGCGGCCGCTGGCAGCGACAGGATCTATTTGGCTACGGACCCCGATCGAGAAGGCGAGGCGATCGCCTGGCATGTGAGCATCGCGGCCGGCCTCGATCCAGAGCGGACCCGGCGGATCGCTTTCTACGAGGTGACCAAGGCCGCTGTGCAGGCAGCCCTTGCACAGCCGCGCGCGTTGGATCATGACTTGATCGATGCCCAACAAGCGCGACGGGTTCTGGATCGCCTGGTGGGCTACCAGATCAGCCCTCTGCTGAGCAAGACTATGCGTCGGGCCCTCTCGGCGGGACGCGTGCAATCGATCGCCTTGCGCCTGGTGGTCGAGCGCGAGCGCGAGATCCTGGCCTTTGTGCCCGAGGAGTACTGGTCGCTGGAGGCCGATCTGCAGCGGCGCATCGAGGGGCGCGAGCAGTTTCGGGCGCGCCTGCTCAAGATCGCGGGCGAGGATCCACAGCTCCAGGCCAAGCCGGAGGTCGATCGGATCCTTGCCATTCTGCAAGAGGCCACCTACGAGATCACGGATGTCAGCAAAGGGCAGCGCCAGCAGGCACCCCGCCCCCCCTTTGTCACCAGCACGCTGCAGTCGACGGCCTCCGCGAGGTTACATTTCACGCCGCGGCAGACGATGCGCCTGGCGCAACAGCTCTACGAGGGGATCGACCTGGAGGGCGAGCGGGTCGGCCTGATCACCTATATGCGCACCGACTCGCCCCATGTGGCACCAGAGGCGCAGGCGGAGGCGCGTCAGTTCATCGCAGAGCGTTGGGGAGCGGATTACCTGCCGGAGGAGCCCCCCGAGTACAAGGCGCGTGCCTCGCGCGCCCAGGAGGCCCATGAGGCCATCCGGCCCACCTCTGTGCTGCGCACGCCGGAGGCCATGCAAGTCCATCTGGATGCCCGCCAGGCGCGGCTCTATGACCTGATCTGGCGCCGCTTTGTGGCCAGCCAGATGAAGCCCGCCCTCTATGCGACGATGTCGGTGGATATCCTGGCGGCCCGTGACTATTTGTTTCGGGCCACCGGGCGCAAACTGCTCTTCCCGGGGCATCTGGCGGCCTATGCGGAAGATGAGGATGACCTGACCAGCCGCGACCAGGAGCTTCCGCCATTGACGGTGGGCGAGATCGTCGATCTGCTGGAGCTGATCCCTGAGCAGCATTTCACCCAACCACCGCCGCGCTACAGCGAGGCGACGCTCATCAAGGCGTTGGAGGAGAATGGTGTCGGTCGGCCCTCGACCTATGCCTCGATCGTGACGGTGATCCAGGATCGCAGCTATGTGGAAAAGGAAAAGGGCCGCCTGAAACCGACGGCGCTAGGTATGGTGGTGTGCGACACCCTGATCGCATCCTTTACGGACATTATGCAAGTGGGCTATACGGCGCAGATGGAGGAGCGACTCGATCTGATCGCCAGCGGTGAGCTATCGTATGCCGACATGCTACACGCGTTCTATGCTGCCTTTGAGGCCGAGCTGGCCGCCGCGGGAGGCTCGATGGGGGACGCATACCGAAGCGCTCTGTGGGCCGACGTGCCGGAGGAACTCAAGGCGACCACCTGTCCTCGTTGCGGACGAACGATGGAGATGCGCCTGAGCAAAGCGGGACGCTTTCTAGGCTGCAGTGGCTATCCCGGCTGCCGCTATATCCTGGATCTGACAGACCCTTCAGAGCCGCAGAAACCTGAGGAGCCCACGTTCGCCGAAGGTGAGCTCTGCGAGCAATGCGGCGGGCGTATGAAGATCATTACCTATCGCGGCGACCAGTTTCTGGGATGCGAGAACTACCCCAAGTGCAAGCATACCCGCCCGATCCTGAGTGAGAGCATCAAGCAGCTCGCGCTGAACACCGCTTGCCCGCAATGCGGCCGGCAACCCCTGGAGCCTCGCAAGGGGCGGTATGGCGAGTACCTGCACTGCCCGGAATGCCAGACGAACCATTCGCTGCGCAAACTCGGGCTGTCAGTTCAGGCGGAGGCGGCGAAGGCCGAAGAGAGCGCTGCAGAGAGCGCCCAAGAGAGCCACGCCTGCCCCGAATGCGGGCACGAACCCCTGGAAAGGCGCTCCGGACGTTACGGCCCTTACTATCGTTGTCCGGCGTGTGCCAAGAACTTCTCCGAGAAGAAACTGGCGGCCCTCTCCGGCAGAGATGGGTAGCAGCAAACGTCGCAAGCAGACGTCGGGCCCGCCCGGTCGCTGGCAAGGTGCAGCAAGAGAGCGAGCTCAGGCACAAGGCCCACTAGCCCCGTGTCTGAGCTCGCTTTGTCTCTGAGAAGGCGTTCAGAGGGTCCCTTCTCGCCCTGCCCGATCTAGGCAGCCCCTTACCGGACTTCGACCGTGGCGCCAGCGGCCTCAAGACGCTCCTTGGCGTCCGCGGCATGCTCCTTATCAACGGCTTCGAGCACCTTGCCGAGGTCGTCTACCACTGCCTTGGCCTCCCGGAGCCCGAGGCTGGTGAGCTCACGTACGGCCTTGATGACCTGGATCTTCTGATCGCCCACGCCCGTGAGCACCACATCGAACTCGGTCTGCTCCTCTTCCTCTGGAGCGGCCTCAGCCGCGGCCGCCATCGCAACGCCAGCCACGGGCATCGCCATGGGTGCAGCCGCACTGACGCCGAATTTGTCCTCGAGCGCCTTGACCAGCTCTGAAAGCTCCAACACAGTCATGCTGCCGATCGCTTCTACCAGTTCTTCCTTTGTCACCTTTCAACCTCCCTTATTTCCAGCGTTGGACTATACCTGATGATCGAATCCATGCGGCCGCTAACTCGCCGGGCCCTCAAGCTGCTCGACGCGCGCGTTGAGCACGTTCATCACGCCCCGCACGGTGCCCGCGAGCACACTGACGAGGCTGGAGATCGGCGCCTGGATGCCTCCCAGCACCTGAGCCAGAAGGACTTCACGCGTGGGTAGAGTCGTGAGAGAGCGCACCTGTTCACTCGTCGCGAGGCTGCCGCCGACTAGGCCGCCCTTGATCTTCACCAGGTCGCGCGTGCTGCTGGCGAAATCCACCAGGGCCTTGGTCGCGGAGGCAATGTCCCCCCGAATAAACGCCACCAGATTGGCCTCGTCACGAAAGGCATCGTCCATGGGTAGACCGGCCTGCTCCAGAGCGATGCCCATCAAGCTATTCTTGACGACCATCATCTCCGCATCGGCCTGGTCTAGCTGGCGACGCAACCGGGTCGATTCGGCCACCGTCAGCCCTGTGAACGAAGCCCAGATCACCACCTGTGACTGGTTGAGCTTCTCACTATACCCTTGTACTACCTGCTCCTTTTCCGTTCGCGTAAGTGCCAAGAGACTCTTCACCTCCTCCAAACAAAAATCTTCGCGCCAAGCCGACGCGAAGATCGATCAGCCGGAAAGGTTCTCGCCTCTCCGGTCAGACAGTCTCTCGCCTCGGCAGGCCTGTCACAATTAAGCCTCAACGTCTCAGGCCGATCAGGGCCCGGCGTTTACGCACCTGCTGTCTCAGGCTCGGATGTACGGATTCAGTTGTCTAGGCCGCGCGCATGGCCTGCGCTTCGGCCACATTGAGACGTATCCCAGGACCCATGGTGGTCGTGATGGCCATGCGGCGGATGTACTGCCCCTTGATCGTCGTAGGACGGACCCGCATCACCGCATCCATCACCGCTGCAAAGTTCTGCTCTATCTGATCGATGGTAAAACTCTGCTTGCCAATGGGTATGTGCAGATTGGAGGTTCGGTCCACGCGGAACTCGACGCGCCCCTGTCTGAACTGGTTGATCGTCTCCGCGACATCCTCGGGCTGCACCACCGTACCTGCGCGTGGGCTCGGCATCAAGCCGCGCGGCCCGAGCACGCGGCCCAGACGGCCGATCTTGCCCATGACCTGGGGTATGGCGATAGCTACGTCGAAATCGAGCCAGCCATCCTGGATGCGTTGCACATACTCGTCGGTGCCCACAAAGTCAGCCCCGGCCTCCGCGGCCTGCCTGGCCGCCTCACCTTCGGCGAAGACCATGATGCGCACCGTCTTGCCTGTGCCAGCCGGCAACGAGACCGTGCTGCGGACCTGCTGGTCGGCATGCCGCGGGTCAACCCCCAACCGCATATGGACCTCGATGGTCTCGTCGAACTTGGCTGCTTCAAAGCTCTTGATGATCTCAAACGCGTCCCGCGGCGTGTATTCCTTCGTCCGGTCAACCTTGAGCGCGTTATCCAGATATCGTTTTCCGTGCTTGGGCATCTTGCCTCCTTGTGGTTCCAGCGGATGTCCCTGGAGCACATCCTCCCACCCTGCCAATCTGACTAGTCTGTTACGATGATTCCCATGCTGCGGGCCGAGCCTTCGATCTGGCGCATGGCCCCTTCCACGTCGATAGCGTTCAGATCCTGCATCTTGAGCTCAGCGATCTCACGGACCTGAGCGCGTGTCACCGTCCCCACCTTTTCGGTATTGGGGGTCGCGGAGCCCTTGGGCACGCCCGCCGCCCTGAGCAACAGATCCTTAGCTGGCGGCGTCTTGGTGACGAAGGTAAACGAGCGATCCGCATAGACCGTGATCTCCGCCGGGATCACCATCCCAGCCTGATCCTGGGTCCTGGCGTTGTATTCTTTGCAGAACGCCATGATGTTGACGCCATGCTGGCCCAAGGCCGGGCCAACAGGCGGCGCCGGGTTAGCCTTGCCCGCCTGGATCTGTAGCTTGATGATCGCGGTCACTTTTTTCGCCATCTATGCTATTCCTCTTCCTGGGCTAGAGTCCGGGCATGAACGCGAACTCTGCTCGGGTTATGTCCTTTCCACATCCAAAAAGTCCATCTCGACCGGGGTCTCCCGCCCAAAGAAGGACACGAGCACCCGTACCTTGCCCCTCTCAGGATAGATCTCATCCACCTGTCCCATGAAATCGGCAAACGGGCCCTCGACAATGCGCACAGTCTCGCCCACTCGAAAGTAGACTCTGATGCGCGGCTGCTCCTCTTCCATACGCCGCAGGATCTTGTCGACTTCTTCTTCCTTGAGTGGCACGGGGCGAGTGCCGGTGCCCACAAAGCCGGTCACGCCAGGCGTATTGCGAACCACATACCACGATTCCTCGTCCAAGATCATATGCACCAGGATATAGCCCGGGAAGACACGGCGTCGGCTCGTCTTTTTCTGGCCGTCGCGGATCTCGACCTCTTCCTCCGTGGGCACCACGACGCGAAAGATCTTGTCTTGCATCCCCATGGTGGCGATGCGCTGCTCCAGGTTACTCTTGACCTTGTTCTCATAGCCAGAGTAGCTGTGGACCACGTACCACTCACCGCCCTGCACTCGCTCGTCGGCCTCAACGGCCTCTGTAGCCTCAGCTACCTCATCCGACGAGTCGTCGGGCGCCTGATCTTCGGTTGTCACGGGAGCCTCAAGGGGCTCTTGCTCTTCGAGATCCATATCAGGTTCTCTCAATCCATAGAGGAGCGATCACCTCGCCCCAAATCCCTAGCCGACAACGAGGGCGAAAAGCTTGGAAAAGACCCAGTCTACGAGACCCAGGGAGATGCTCATGGCCGCCGTCACGGCGAGAACGATCGCGGTCAGCTTCAGAGTCATGCGTCGCGTGGGCCACACCACCTTCTGAACCTCGGCCCGCACCTCTTTGAGGTAACGAAGGACTCGGTTTTCCTTTTTCTTTGACGCTGCCGCCCTTTTCTTTGCCACGTCAACCGTCTCCTAGAGGCAGGCAAAGCCTGCTTCAGATATCCTATCTCCCTACAGAACAAACAACAGACACCGCTCCGACGCGAGGGGCGGCCTCAATGCTCAAGGTCATAGGCGCTTTGCCGCTAGGTACGCCTCAGTCGCCCCACGCCCTTGGGTCACGTTGCGGCCCGCCCCTATCCGGCTCGGTGTCTCGGGGAAAAGGCAGGCGAGGCAGGAATCGAACCCGCAGCCTACGGTTTTGGAGACCGTTGCTCTGCCAATTGAGCTACTCGCCTGCGATCAGCCT
>JAFGLK010000014.1 GCA_016928125.1 Anaerolineae bacterium | reverse complement strand
CGTCAACTTTGCCTTTGACATCGTCGAGATCGAGGGCGCGTGGGTGGCCAAGCGGGGCAAAATGTCGGGGGGCAAATGGATCGCCCGCTGCCCGGCCTGCGGGGCTCGCGAGGTGATCTACTGGCGCGCCGCGCCCGGGCGCTGCGCGTGCGGCGGGGAGCGAGAGATCGTCAACCAGCCGCTGATCGAGGGCGGTCGGATTGTGGCGCCGCTGCCGCCTGCGCCAGAGATCCGTGACTATGTGTTGGACCAGTTGAAGGGGCTGACGCTGACATAGGAGCTAGATCCAAGGAGTTATCCCGTGCGCTTTCCCAACCTGCAAGGCGAGAACCTCAACCGCGAGCCGATGAATCTGCCGGATGACTTTGCCGGCGAGGTCAATCTGGTGTTCATCGCCTTCCAGCAGATTCAACAGATCGCGGTCAATAGCTGGCTGCCCTTTGTGCAGAAGCTGGTCGCCCGCACCGAGCGACCGCGGCTGGCCTACTATGAGCTGCCCACCATCAGCCGGGCCTGGGGGGTGGCGCGCGGCTTTGTGGATGGCGGCATGCGTTCCGGCATCCGCGACATCGCGACGCGCGGGCGCACGATCACTCTGTATCTCGACAAGCAGGCTTTTCGGGCCGTTCTCGAGCTGCCCAGCGAGGACACGATCCATCTGCTGCTGGTGGATGCCCAGGGCCAAGTCTTCTGGCGCACTGAGGGCGAATACGCGCCCGACAAGGCGGCGGCGCTAGAGGCGGCCCTCACGCGATGGTCGGCTGGCTAGCTCGATCACCTTGACCCCGAAAGGACCGACGATGAGCGACAGTCCCCGCATCGCATCGATCGAACGCACCACATTTCAGGGCACACGGCCGCGGGCCGCGGGCGCCAACGCCCGCCTTGGCCCGCATGGCCAGCGCGTGCGGGTAGACCTGGCGCGCGTGACGCTGGAGGATGGTTCGACCGGCTGGGGCTGGTCGCAGATTCAGCGCGATGAGGCCGAATCCCTGGTCGGCGCGCCGCTGGATGCAGCATTCGATCCAGGGACGGGCGCACAAGCTGGCTGGCGCGCCCTCGAGTACCCCCTGTGGGACCTGGCCGGGCGGCGAGCGGGGAGGCCGGTCTACGCCCTCCTGGGCGCCCGCACCGACTCTGATGGCGTGTTGCGCGCCCCCTGCTATGACACCAGCCTGTATATGGATGATCTGCATCTGGCCGATGATGCCGAGGCCGCTGACCTCATGGCCCGCGAGGCGCTGGAGGGCGCGGGGCGGGGCCACACAGCCTTCAAGCTCAAGGTGGGCCGCGGCGCGCTGCACATGCCGCTGGAGGCCGGCACCCGGCGCGACATCGCCGTGATCCTGGCCGTGCGCGAGGCCGTTGGCCCCCAGGCGCGCATCCTCTTGGACGCCAACAATGGCTACAACTTGAACCTGGCCAAGCGCGTGCTTGAGGAGGCCGCCAACGCCCGCGTCTACTGGCTGGAGGAGGCCTTTCACGAGGACGGGGAGTTGTATGGCCATCTGCGGGCATGGCTCGCCGCACAGGGCCTCGAGACGCTCATCGCCGACGGCGAGGGCGCGGCCCACCCGCGCCTTTTGGAGTGGGCGCAGGCCGGGCTGATCGATGTGGTGCAGTACGATATTCTCTCGACCGGATTCTCGCGCTGGCTCGAGTTGGGTCCGCAGCTTGACGGCTGGAAAGCGCTCTCGGCGCCCCACCACTATGGCCGGTTCTACGGAAACTATGCCGCCTGCCATCTCGCAGGGACCATCGTGGGGTTCGAGATGGTCGAGTGGGATGAGGCCAGCGTGCCGGGCGTGGATACGTCCGGGTACATCATCCGCGGGGGCCGGGTGGCGGTACCTAATGAGCCAGGCTTTGGCCTGCACCTGGACGAGGCCTTCTTCGAGCGGGCGGTGGCCGAAGCTGGTTTTGCGGTCCCCAGAGGCGCAGGCTAAGTTGCGCATCTCTGCGCCACAGGAGGCGGGGAGCATGAGTGAGAGCGAGCGAATCTGTCCCCTCACCGGCGAGCCGATCCTGGAGCGCCTGGCGCCCCACGGTCGCCCAGAGGAGGAACTGCACCTGACCGCGACGCATATCGGCAAACACACCCGGGCCTGGGGCGGCGAGGCGCTCACCTGCATCCCGCTGGCGCAGCTCTCCTCGGCCTCCTACGTCTCTCGGGTGCGCTGGGGCTGGCTGGGTGGGGCCGCGGCGGCTGTGTTGGTAGCCCTGGCGCTGGCCTATCTGGCCCTCACCGGGAGCGGCGGCGAGTGGGGCAGCAGCGCCGCTGTGGCAGGGCTGATCGCCCTGCTGTGCGTGCTGGCCTATACGGTCACCCGCAGCCAAGAACTCGTGTTCAAAGCCTCCGCGGGAGAGGTGAGATTGCGGATCGCCAGGCCGCGCACGGATGCTGCACGGGCCTTGGTGCGGCGCACCCTCGAGCAGCAGCTCGCGCTGCTCGGCGGTCAGCCGTCCGAGCCTCGGCCCCCCGAGGCAGAGCCCGCGCCCGAGCCGCAGTCGGAGGGGTAGCCCTTAACGCCAAAGCGGTCGCTGACGTCCCTTGAGCCACTCCGAGCCGACGTGGCATCTTGGCGCCTCAGAACAGATGTGCTATACTGTATCCGCGCCGGAACCTGCACGCTTCGGCGGCCTCGCTGCATGACCGACCAACTACCTCTACTTCACTCAAGTTTGACAGGGAGTGGACCGCACCATGCCAGAGTTCCAGGTTGTGTCCGACTTTCGTCCCACCGGCGATCAGCCCCAGGCCATTGCGTCTCTGGTGGAGGGGTTGAGCGCCAGCGAGCGCTACCAGACCCTCAAGGGCGTCACCGGCTCGGGCAAGACCTTTGTGATGGCCAAGCTGATCGAGGCTTACCAGCGCCCCACCATCGTCATCGCCCACAACAAGACCCTGGCCGCCCAGCTCTACTCCGAGTTTCGCGAGTTCTTCCCACACAACGCGGTCGAGTACTTTGTGAGCTACTATGACTACTATCAGCCGGAGGCCTACCTGCCGCGCACCGATACCTACATCGAGAAGGACGCCCAGATCAACGACGAGATCGATCGACTGAGGCTGTCAGCCACGTCGTCGCTCTTTGCGCGCCGCGACGTGGTCATCGTGGCCTCGGTGTCGTGCATCTATGGCCTGGGCGATCCCGAGGCCTACGGCCAGGAGGTTATCACGCTGACCCGCGGCGAGACGCGTGGCCGCGACCGGATGCTGCGCCACTTGGTGAGCAGCTTTTACGAGCGCAACGACGCGGTGTTGCAGCGCGGGCGCTTTCGTGTGCGCGGCGATACGGTGGAGGTGATGCCGGCCTATGCCGACACCGCCTATCGCGTGGAGTTCTGGGGTGACGACATCGACCGCATCGTCGAGATCGACGTGCTGACCGGCGAGGTACTGCGGGAGCACACCCGCGTCGACATCTATCCGGCCAAGCATTTCATCACGCCGCAGGAGCGCCTGGCGGTGGCCACGGAGACCATCGAGGCTGAACTGGAGGAGCAACTCGCCATCCTGCGCCAGGAGGAAAAGCTGCTCGAGGCCCAGCGGCTCGAACAACGCACCCGCTATGATCTGGAGATGCT